>JAHDHE010000086.1 GCA_020631475.1 Tenacibaculum sp.
CAAATTAAAACCAAAAGTGTCATTAAAGCAAGTTTTAATGAAATTATTTGTTTTAAAAAATATTATTTCCTCTTCTTTTTTGAAAAAAGCAACTGTATCTATAAAGATCGTATTTGCTTTGTCAAAAGATCAATTTCCTGAAGATCGACTTTTAAAGGTATAAATAACTCTGCTTTCACCTTTTTAATTTTATCCAAAAATTTATATCGAAGTGTTGGACTGTTTGGAGCTTTATAATTTTCAATTAATGTCCTTTCTATATCGTAGCCCATCCAGAGTTGCGGATGTTCATTCTCTAATAAGTTCTCCAAAAATGATGGCATTGATTCAACTAGATCATTGGCAATGTCCATCTCTTTTTGTAATAAGTCATTTTTTAATTGGTGTAGTTTCTTTTGCAGTTTTTCTTTATGCTCTGCTGCAACCTTAATTCTAGCTTTCGTTTCTTTGATTTTCCGTTGCTTTTCTAATACTTTACTTTGATAATTTTCTTGTATCGCTTTCGTTAACAAACCAGCGGGGTTCGCAACCTCACTATTTTTAATTTGATAACGAACATATTCTATCTTTTCCAAAAAATATTCATCTAATGTACGACCTTGTTTTACGATTTCTTTTCGTACAGCATCTTCCTGTATTGTATTAAATCCATTTTTATACATCTTTAGAGCTTTCGATCTAGTCAAACCTAACTTTATCATTGCTTCGATAATATTTTCACTAATCAACGTTGCATCTTCTTCATCTAATATTTCCATATCATCTGAAGTAGAGAATAACTCATTCTGCACTTTTACTTTGCGTTGATTGTTCTTAAACATGTAGAACGTCAAAAACTTAACACTTCTCCCCTCACGTTCTTCCTTTAATTCAAAATAAATATCTGTCTTGGCTTTTAGCTCCTTTTGTGTATACTTTATAATGCTTCGCTTGAACTCTTTGTAGGTTGGATATTTGTGAACCCACTCTTGACTTTCGTCTAAATAAGAAATACCTATTAACTCTCTGAAATGGCTCAACTCATAGCGTACTCGACCTTTAAACTGATTCAATTTCAGTAATTCATATATCCGTATAGAATAGCCACTTTTTAAATTTAAGACATTCCCAAAACGATATTTCGTAAAATACTCATTGAGCTTCACTAATTGTATTTTGATGTCTTCTGACAATTTAAACGTTACTATACCCTTATCGGGGTCGGCATCTATGGACGAAAACCAACTAATAATTGTCCACCCACCATTCGGCTTCCGAATACTCAACGGTTTTTTGCTGATACTCAGTACAACTTCTTTTACTACATCATAAATACTACCCCACTTTTTATCTTCCCCACCTTTTAATGCCGTTTCAATATCCTTTATCTTAATACTCGTATATTTGAAGTCCGTATCATGTCGATCAACTAGAGAGGCTAAAAAAATAATAAATTTTTGCTCTCTAACTGATAAATGATATTTTGCCTCAATAAGCGTATTCGCTTTGACAATTAGCTTGTTTCTAGTATCTACTTCTGTATATGTTGCATATTCCATAATACAAACCTAAACAAAAAGGTGTACATAAAAAAATAGAAATACACCCAAACCCATAAAACATACACCTTTAACCCTCGAAATATACACCCTTAGCCCATAAAACATACACCTTTAACCCTCGAAATATACACCCTTAGCCCATAAAACATACACCTTTAATTGTATAAATAACTGTTTATCAAATAATTATACTTGTTCTAAACAATAAACAATTAAACAATAAAAATAAACAACATAATGAGATTTAAGTGTTGTTATTTTCGTTTTTAAAGGCTTCTCATTCATATTTATATTAAAAATGATTAAAAGGTGTACTTTTTATGGGTGTAAAAAAGAATTTGATCTTCTCTTATGTCTTATTTTATAATTTTTTGCTTAGATAGTTTAACTTTCTATCAAACTAGGTCATTATTACCCACTTTATCTACACCTTTTGATTAATTATAGTTGTTTTTCCCATAAGATATACACCTTTAAGAACTCTTAATGAACCCCTTCCCCTTTTATCTACACTTTTAAATATATTATTATTATGTTTTTATGGCTAAACATAATTGTTTACATACATAAAAACATATTAATATAATTATGTTTTTATGTTCTTTATTTATATAATTGCATTTTTAGAAATTGAAACACTCAAATTAATAACTATGATTGTATCTTTTATTTCATACAAAGGTGGGGTTGGAAAAACCACAAGTACTCAAAATACAGCAGTCTGCTTGGCTCATGCTGGCTATAAAGTTTGTGTTTTAGATGCTGATGAAAGCACCAGTTCAAAGGACTGGATTGAACGAAGGTCTGCTGAAATGCCAAAAATTGATCTAATCGCAGATAATGATGAAGATAATATTGGCATTACCATTCAAGAATTACAACAGGAATATGACTTTGTTCTAATAGATAGTCCTCCATCACAAAAGCCTATTTCATCTATTATTTTATTAATTAGCGATCTGGTTATTGTGCCGTTATTACCCAAGGGAGCGCAAGAAACCAATACTATTCATCAACTAATGAAAAAAGTACATAACCTAGAAGCTACAATTGGTAAAGAAATCATGGTTCGCTTTATCGTTAATAAATATAAAGATTGGGTAAAAAGTAATCTAGTTTTTATGGAAGCTCTCAAAGAATTATACCCAAATAAAGTACTAGATAGCACATTAGGAGATAGAGACGAATTTTCAAAAGTAACACATTCTGGAAAGGGAGTCTATGAGGGGAATGACAAAAAGGCAAAGGCAGAAGTGATTGCGTTATCCAAAGAGATCATTAATTTAGGATAAGCTAGTTCTAATTTTACGTGTATATTAAATCAAAACAGCAGTATAATGGCAAAAAATAAAAAAGTAGATGATCTGAGTGCAATTCGGAAAAGTATGGTCAGACCGAGTACACCTAAAGATTTAGATGCAATCAATAAAATTGCAAAATCAATGGAGTCTCCATCAGAAAAACCTTCTTCGGAAGAACAAATTAGCAAAGAAAAGAAATCATACCATAGAACAACTATAAGTTTGCCTGTACCAACCTATAAGAAAGCAAAAAAACATTGTGTGGACATCGGTAAAACATTGACAGAGTACATTACAGATTTAATTGAAAACGACATAAAGCCATAAATCCATATTGACATAAATATGGCTTTATGGATATTGTGGTTCTGCTTGTTTTAAAGTATTTTTTTTGTACAAAATATAAAATTAAAAGAAATATTATTTGTTGCTTAAAAAGGTTTAAAATGGCTTGTATCATAAAAAACAACTTTAGTTTTATATCGAATAACCGTTCAATTGAAAATTCATTTCAGTAATTATGTTTTTATGGCGAAACATAATTATGTCAAAAGTAAAATAAAGTGATGACAAAAAAAAAGATAACCGTTCAAGGTCTTACGATTAGTATTGAAGAAATTCAAGAAGAGGATTTTGTAAGTTTGACAGATATAGCAAAACAACAAAACAAAACAGAGCCTCGATTTCTGATACTTTCGTGGTTGAAGAACCAAAGCACTTTAGAGTTTTTAGAAACATGGGAGGAAGTACATAATGACGATTTTAAACGTGACCAAATGGTAACGTTTAGATTGGAAGCAACAGCAAATAGAAATGTAGTTTCCATAAAAAAGTTGATTGAGGCTACTAATATGATTGGTTTGAAATCAAAATCAGGACGTTATGGTGGTACGTGGGCACACGCTGATATTGCTTTGAATTTTATGTATTGGTTAAGTCCAAGTTTTCAAGTTTATTTCGTTAAAGAGTTTCAACGACTTAAAAAAGAAGAATTTTCTCGTCAGAGTTTGGAATGGCATATATCAAAAATTACTGATGGAATTGAGGATGTACGCAATTTATTGGACACTATACCAGGGCAAAAACCGAATAAAAACAGGTTGAAATAGCAAATAACAAATATGCTTTTATGGCGAAACATAAAAGCATATTTATTATAGAGGAGGGATAAACCCTTACCTTTTAATGATCGTTAGGCACCATTTTCCTATACGCTACCCTAAACGCTTGGTCACTCATACCTTTTGCCAT
>JAHDHE010000015.1 GCA_020631475.1 Tenacibaculum sp.
TTTAAAAATACCAACTCCGTATTCTTGTAAACGAATTGGTTTTTCTAATTGAGGAACTTTATGAGTTTCTATTAATGTTATTGATTTGATGCAGTGAAATATTAAGTTATATAGTATTGATGTTATTTAGTTATTCTACATTAAATGTTATCGGTAAAGTATAACCAACTTTAGAAGCTTTATTTCCAAAAATAGCAGGAGAAGGATTTGGTAACTTTTTAATTACTCGAATGGCTTCTTTTTTTAATTTTGGGTGTGGAGCTTTACTTTTAATTTCTGTTATTTTACCATTTTCATCTATTTTAAATGAAACGTAAATTCTTTTTCTACCAGGTGATAAATTTAGTCTATTAGCAACCTTAGATTTGAAATTTTTAACATATAAATTTCGTATTGTTCTATCATAACATTTTTTAGCCATCGTAGCATTAAGAGAATTTTTGCAATTTGAAAAAATTGGAATTCGACTATATCCCATAATACTATTGGTAACAATTTTATTTTTCCCGTTATTAAATACTATTACTGGAGTAAAATATTTGTTTGCTGAATGTTTATTTATAAAGAGAGATTTTGTTAAATCGTATTTTTGTAATAAAGTAATAATTTTCTTGTTTAATACTTCTGATCTTGAATTTGTATTAATATTAAAAGGCTTACCTGTAATGTCTAGCTCAAAAAAAAGTTTTAATCTATTGTTGATTCTATTAAGATTTGCATTGTTTACTTCTTCATTTGATAAGTTTTCTTTTAAGAATATTGCAAAATTATTTGTTGAGTTAGGCTTAAAAACTTCATCAAAATTTTGATCGTTTTCTGAATTTGTTGGTTTATCTCCTTTTGTGAAAAATTGGTTTACATGATAATAATAATCTTTTGGTATACCGTTAATTGATTTAGGTTTAAATATTAAATTGCTGATTTCTACAATTTCAGTGATATGTTTTTTGAAAATTTCTGGGGCTTTTAATTTTTTCAAATTAAGAGATCCATTTTTGTCAATAGATAACTTTATATTTAATTTTATTCTATCATCTTCTGAAAAAACACTGTCAGCTAGATTGTAGTTGATCGAATTATAAAAATAATTTCTTAAATTCTTGTTAACACATTTATTAATGTCACTATAAAAATTTAAATCTTCACAAGACTTAAGGTTAGGCGAAGTTATATTTATTGGATTTGTACTACACTCTATGACATTTCCTGTTACTTTTTTTGTAATAATTTGAATGTAATACTTTTTCTTAGTGTCAAATTTTACATTAAAATTTTCTAATGGATATTTGTTAAAACTCTTTTTTAACAAATTGTTTAATTCTGAATTCCTATAAGAATGAACTCTTGTATTGTATGGGGTATTCTCTTTATTAACATTAAAAGATAAAGTAATTTTAGAGCTGTTTTTAGGAAAAGCGATGTTTTTTAATAAATCAGGATGTACTTTTTTCTTAAAATAATTAGATAATTTATTATTACTATTTGGGTTAGTAAGTTTGTCGTAATCTTGATCAATAGGGTTTTGCGAATAACAATGAAATGATATTAGTAATAAAAAGATAAATGTTTTTTTCATGATTTTTTAAAAGTAAAATTAAATATTTTTTTGGTTAAAATCCAACAGCTTTATCATCTCCACGAGCATCTGCACCACCTTCTAATTTTCCGTTAGGTAATACTAAAATCCCTTCTACCTTACCAATTACAGGAGAGTCTTCTTCGTTGATTATATAACCTTTTTCTTGTAGTTCTTTAACTACATTTCTATCAAACTTATTAGGTTCCATCATAATAACATCTGGTAACCATTGATGATGAAAACGAGGTTGATTTACAGCTTCTTGCATTCCGAATCCGAATTCGTGAACGTTTAAAATGGTTTGCATTACTGAAGTGATAATTGTTGATCCACCAGGAGTTCCGACAACCATCCATAGTTTACCATTTTTTTCAACAATTGTTGGAGTCATTGAACTTAACATTCTTTTTTCTGGAACAATCTCGTTTGCTTTAGCTCCAATTAAACCAAACATATTTGGTACACCAGGTTTACTACTAAAATCATCCATTTCGTTATTTAAAAAGAAACCTAAATCAGAACAATATAATTTAGAACCGTATGCTCCGTTAATTGTAGTGGTTACAGAAACTGCATTACCAAATTGATCTACGATAGAGTAGTGGGTGGTCTCATCACTTTCTACCATTTCAATCGTTCCGTGAGCAACATCAGCAGATTTTGTTGCTTTTTCAAAAGAAAAATCATCCATTCTACCTTTAGTGTATTCTTTAGAAATCAACTTTTTTAAAGGGATGTTTACAAAATCAGGATCACCTAAAAAGAAACTTCTATCGGCATAAGCTCTACGTTCAGCTTCGGTAATTATTTGAATTGTTTTGGTTGTGTTATGTCCGTATCTACTTAAATCATAAGGTTCAATTCCGTTCATTATTTGTGCTAAACAAATTCCTCCACTTGACGGAGGCGACATAGAAATAACTCTTAAATCATCGTACTTAAAAGTAATAGGTTTTCTCCATTTTACTTTATACTGAGCTAAATCTTCTTCGGTCATAATTCCACCATTAGCCTGCATAAAAGCAACTAAACTTTTAGCTGTTTCACCTTTGTAAAATTCATCACGTCCGTTTTTTAAAATACGCTGTAAAGTGTTAGCTAAGGCATTGTATTTTATTGTGTCATTTTCTTTCCAATTTTTATCAAGTAATATGGTGTCTTTATTTGCTTTTGGAAAATACTTACGGTATTTTTTAATTCTCGCTTCTTGTTTTTTGGTAACGATAACTCCGCGTTTTGCTAAAGCGATAACAGGTTTTAAAATATCTTCGACAGGTAAAGAACCAAACTTTTTATGAGAAGCAAAAACTCCGGCAACTGTACCTGGAATTCCAACCGCCATAGCACCTAAAGTACTTTTGTTTTTAATAACATTTCTAAGGCTGTCTAAAAACATATTTTTAGAGGAAGCTAACGGAGCTTTTTCTCGATAATCTAACGCACCAATTTCTCCATCGTTTTTACGATATACCATAAATCCGCCACCGCCAATATTACCAGCATACGGATACGCAACAGCTAAAGCAAGTTCTGTAGCTGCCATAGCATCAAAAGCATTACCGCCTTTTTTTAAAATATCTGTACCAATTTTAGAAGCTTCTTCACGAGCGGAAACTACCATAGCGTTGTTGGTAATTAATCCTGTAATTTTTTCTTTTTTATTAGATGTTTTACAGTTTAAAATAAATAGAGAAGTAAAAGAGAGTAATAAGATTTTATATTTCATTTTCTGATATTTTGTTTAATTCTAAAGAACAAAACTTACGAAGATCTTCAAAGAATATAGTAAAGTCATCTTCGAATGATTGATAGTGAATTAATAAATCTTCAGAAGCTAAATTCATTTGTGATTTTCCTTTAGTACGATTATTCATACCATTTAAAACTTCTTGAATTCCTTTTGCAAACTGATAATTGTATAGCCAATTATATTTTGTTATATAAGGAAACATTTCTTGTGTTTTTTCAGGAAGTGTTTCTATATTTTTTTCAAGTAATTGATACACTGAGTCTACATAAATACCTAAAGGTATTTCAGAATAATTATTCCAGTTTTTAGCTAAAAAATGATCGTAAAAAATATCGATAATAACTCCGTTATAATGTCTATAACGACTATGAAGTTTTCTTTTACTTTGTCTTACAATTTTGTGAGCATCCGTATACGTATCTATTTTACGATGCAGTATAATACCTTTTTGTATTTCTTCTGAAAAGTGAGAGAATTTATTTCCTTTAATATGGTCGGCAATAAAATTACCAATCATTAACTCTTTGTTGTTTCCAGAAAGGTATAGATGTGCTAAAAAATTCATTTTATAATCATTAGTCCTAAATAACCGTTATATTTTTTATTAGGGTTAAAGTTATAAAAATGTCTCAACAAACAACTGTTTGTTGAGACATTTTCTTTTTATATGTTTTTCTTTTGATTTTACATTGTTTGTGCATTTGCTCTGGTGTTAATAGTTGGCAAGATATATGAGATCTTTTAGTATTGTAAGTAGCAATACTTTGTTTAACAATTTGTTGTATTATTTTTAAGTCAAGGTTTTTAGTATTGATTAAAAATTCTTGTTTTAAAACACCATTAACACGTTAAGCAATAGCATTTTGATAGGGGTCATACTACATTGTATATTGTTCTTATCTAGTAGTTTTTGGTAGTTATCACTACAATATTGTAAACCTCTATCAGAATGATGAATTAATTGATTTTGTGGTTATTGTCTATTTTTAACAGCCTGTT
Source organism: Tenacibaculum sp. (assembly GCA_020631475.1). Classification (GTDB taxonomy): domain Bacteria; phylum Bacteroidota; class Bacteroidia; order Flavobacteriales; family Flavobacteriaceae; genus Polaribacter. The sequence goes on from JAHDHE010000015.1 coordinate 4,329, forward strand.
TCAAGGCTTTTATTTTGTGCTGTTTCTAATGTGTTTGATAGATTATAACCTACAATCTTTTAGAATAAGCATCTGTTATTAAAGATAAATACATAAGGTTTTGTCTGTTACCAACACCTAAAACTCTTAATTCTTGTTGTAAAATATGATACAGTTTTCGTGTGCCAATACGAGGCTGCTCTATACGAACAGATCTGACCAGTTCAACAACTTTACCAGCCTTTAATTTAGGTGAGTTTGTTATGCAGCAAATTAAAGATCATACACATACTATAGCTAGAGAATTAAAAACAGTTGGTTTAATAAACGTTCAGTTTGCTATTAAAGATGATATTGTTTACATAATCGAAGCTAATCCAAGAGCTTCTCGTACCGTTCCTTTTATTGCAAAAGCATACAAAGAGCCGTATGTAAATTACGCAACAAAAGTGATGTTAGGAGAGAAGAAAGTAACAGACTTTACATTTAATCCGCAATTAGAAGGGTACGCAATTAAGCAACCAGTATTCTCGTTTAATAAATTTCTAAATGTAAATAAGAAACTTGGAACAGAAATGAAATCGACTGGAGAAAGCATCTTATTTATTGATGATTTAAAAGACGACCAGTTTTATGATTTATATTCAAGACGTAAAATGTATTTGAGTAAGTAGATTATAAAATTAAGAAAAAAAATCCGAAGTAAATTTCACTTCGGATTTTTTGTATGTGAGTATTTTATTATTTCGCTAACGTTAATGATATGATTCGTTTTAATGACTTATATCAGGCGTTAGCGAAGTTAATTTTTTAATATTAGAATATCAAGAGCAGAAATACTGTTTTTTTATTCAAAAATGGCAACTGCTCTTACAGGAGAACCTGTCCCTCCTCTAATTTTTAAAGGTAATCCTATAAAACGAAACCTTCCTCTGTTAATTAATTTATGCAGGTTTATCATATTTTCATAATGGGTAAAGTTCAAATCTCCACAAATATGATGTACTTCTTTATTTGAAACTTTAGGCACTCCAGGAGACATTGTTTCTACGCCAAAAGCTGCAATTTTTTGTTCACCTAACCAAGTAGCACATTCTGCTGTAATTCCTGGGCCTTTACTCCAGTTTTCTGTATTAAAATGTTTGCGATAATGATTAGTGTATAAAAGAACAGTATCACCTTTTTTAATAGTTAAGTTGTCTTTGTTTAAAGTATTTTTAACATCATCAGAAGTAATTAATTCTTGCAGGTTTTTATGGGAGAAATCTAAACAAATTCCTTCTGTGTAAAACATAGAAAGTGGCATGGTATCGATAGATTTTCCTTCATGTTTTGCTGCCATATGATTAATGGCATCAACGTGTGTACCTGTGTGTTCTCCTAATTCTAATTTATATACTGCTGGAGTTTGAGTAGTTGGGTTTTTAATATTATCCCACTCTTCGTGTGTATTATAAACCGACATTTTAACTTGAGGAAGACTTTTATATACAGGCATCCCTTCAAATATTTCCTGGCTTAAATCTATAATTTCAGGCATAAACTACAATTCTATTTTCACGTTGTAATTCTCTAAATCTTTAATGTAGTTATGCGGAACAAAATCATCACTATCAAATTCTTCTTGACGATTTTTTTTCATTTCAATACGTTTTACTGCTTTTAAAAAACGACGAACTTCCATTTCATCATTCACAATTAAACCAGGAACAGCAACGCTTTTTCCATCGTTATTTTTAGCAACCATTGTAAAGTAAGAAGAATTACAATGTTTTTTTGCGCCAGTTCTAATATTTTCTGCTTCAACACGAACACCAACAACCATAGATGTTCTACCAACATAGTTAATTGAAGCTTTCATAGTAACCAACTCACCAACTTCAATCGGGTTTAAAAAATCAACAGTATCTACAGATGCGGTAACGCAATATTCACCAGAATGTTTAGAGGCGCAAGCAAAAGCTATTTGATCTAGTAAAGACAAAATATAACCACCATGAATTTTTCCGCTAAAATTAGCATGAGAAGGTAACATCAATTCAGAAATAGTGATGTGTGTTTCCTCAACGTGTTTGTATATTTTATTGCCCATTGTTAATTCCTCTAAAATGTGGAGATTGTTCTTCTTCTACCTTGGTAATAAAATATTTAGTATCACCTAACCAAAAAAACGTTCCGTATCGTTCTTTGTAGGCAACTTTTACATATCTACCTTGAAATTTCTGAAGATCATTAATAACAGATTCTTTATTATCTTCTATAGAAAATGCAAATATTTGCGCTCCAGAAATTCCTTGGCTAATTTCACCTTCCCATGTTTTTACTATAACACCTTTATGGCTAATTTTTATTAGTTCTCCCGAACGAACACCTTCACTATATGGAATATAATAGATAAAAGCGTAGTAAAAAGCGGCAATTAATGCTATTATAATAAGAATTAAACCTAAAATTTTTTTCATAGTAAAAAGTATAAAGTAATAAGTTACAGTAACAAAAGTAAGGTTAATATTTTGACTTGTAAAATGAATTGAAAGTAGTAAGTTTGTAATGCTTCAAAAAAATATTAATATGAATTACATTTTATTTGATGGTGATGTTCGTACTGCATTATTACCATTTACATATACAAAACCAGTTGCCGATATTAGAGTAGGTATTTTAACTATTAGAGAAAAATGGGAAAAGTATTTAGGGTTAACAACTACCACAATTACAGAAGAATATCTTGAGGAGAAATATCCAATGGTTGAAATGGAAGAAAACGTGATGTTAAATGCATCATTTTTACCAACGAAACCTTTGGTTGAAATGATTAAAAATTTAACTCAAAATCAAGCAATATTTAAAGGGGAAGATGTAATTGCTTTTTATACTGTACATACGCAAGATGAAGTAAATTTTACAAACTATGAGCAAATAGAATTTGAAGACGAATTAATTCAAATTAAAAATACTTGGGATATATTTTCACTTAATGATAAAGCTATTCGCGCAGATTTTGATTTAATAACAGAAGGAAGAGGATCAGCACCAATTCCAGAAACGGTAAATTGTGTAAAAAGAGAAGATATTTTTGTTGAAGAAGGAGCTAAATTAACTTTTGCGACTTTAAATGCAACAAACGGACCTATTTATATTGGTAAGAATGCTGAAATTATGGAAGGGGTAGTCGTAAGAGGAGCTTTAGCAATGTGTGAAAGTTCTGTTTTAAAATTAGGAGCTAAAATATACGGAGCAACTACTTTAGGGCCTTATTGTAAAGTAGGAGGAGAGGTAAATAACTCTGTTTTAATGGGCTATTCAAATAAAGGACACGATGGGTTTTTAGGGAACTCAGTTTTAGGAGAATGGTGTAATATTGGAGCAGATAGTAATAATTCTAATTTAAAGAATAATTACGTTGAAGTTAAATTATGGAATTACGAAACTAGTCGTTTTGCGAAGACTGGATTACAGTTTTGTGGATTAATAATGGGAGATCATTCTAAATGTGGAATAAACACGATGTTTAATACAGGTACTGTTGTTGGAGTTTCAGCTAACATTTTTGGTAGCGGATTTCCAAGAAATTTTGTACCGTCTTATAGTTGGGGTGGAGCTTCAGGGTTTACTGAATACAAAACAAATAAAGTTTTTGAAGTTGCCGAAGTTGTAATGAAAAGGCGTAATATAGAATTTGATGATAAAGAGAAAAAAATTCTAGAACACGTTTTTGAGGAAACTAAAAAACACAGAAATTATTAAATAAAAGAGGCTGTCTGAAAAGACTTTTCGTCAGCTTTTCTACCGAAAAATTTTCTGTGACAGGCTCAGAAATTATAGAAAAACCATCATTTTTAAGTTAAAATGATGGTTTTTTGATGTTTTTAAAGAAGTGACCGAAAAATAATCTAAATTTCATTTTTCGTTTTTACTTTTTAGACAGCCTCTTTTATTTTTAGAAACTAACTCTAAATACTAAGTTAGGAGTAATTCCTAAAGACACTCTATCAACTTGTTCTAATCGATAAGTTATTTGGTTGTTAGAATTTACAACTGGTACCGATGTGTAAGTTCTATTAAGTAGATTTTTTTTATTAAAAATATTTAAAATAGAAAAACCTAACTTTCCTTTCCATCTTTTTGAAAAATTAAAAGAATAGGTTGCTGACCCATCAACTCTTTGGTAATTAGGTAAGCGTTTAGTGTTAATATTATCAGTATCTAATATTATTAATGGAGAACCGGTATTAGGATCTATTATAAAATCATAAATAGGAGTGTAAGGATTACCAGTTCTATAGTTCCATCCGAGAGAAAATTCGTAATTCTTCAATTTATATGCGTGAGACCAAGAAAAGTAATTTGTAATATCATGATTTGCAGGGAAAAATTTGTTTTCTAAATCAAGAAATTTAAAACGATTTTTAGTGTGGGAATAGTTAATCCAAGTGCTATAATTGTTAAATCGTTTATTAATTAGAATGTCTAAACCAAAAATATATCCTTCGCCTCTAGAAAAATCGGTTGTTTGATCATTGTATCCATTTGTTTGTGAAGTCATACCACTAACAGTTTTTACGTAACGATCTATATCTATTTTCCAGTTGTTTTTGTTAAAGGAAAACCCGTAAGAAATTTGAAGACTTTTTTGAAGCGGTACATTGTCATTATTTACTTGTGCCCAAACTTGATTTTCTAAATCAAATCCTAAACTTGATGTTTGAAATTCAACTATTTGGCTAAGAGTTTGATGTTTTGTTTCGAAAGATCCCTTAAAAGAAAAATTTCTATTTAACTTTCTTTCTATATACAATCGAGGTTCTAATACAGTTTTGTTAATTTTTGAAAAATAATTTAATCGTAATCCAGAATTTACTCTCCAATTATCGTTATCGTAAATATATTCTCCAAACAATGAATGAGTATTATTGGTACCCCCATCTTTTTGTGTAAAATTAGTTCTTTTTACATTTCTTAATTCTATGATATAATTTAAATTATACTTAGTTTCATTAGAGGTAAAATCATAACCAAAAAATAAATTAGTCTTGTTATTAATAGCATAGTTTAAACTATATGAAGCTCCAAAATCTTTAACTTGATTTGTTTTATTTGATTTATATACAAGAAAATTATCTAAATAATTATAATTACCAGCATAATCTAAATCAAAATTTGAGAAATAACTCTTAAAGTTGTGAGATAATTTTGATGATAATTTCTTTTCCCAAATAAAGCTAGCTCCATTGTTTTTTATATTTAAGTTATCTGTATAATTATCTTTATAAAATGGGATTTCGAATTTATTAAGTAGTTTATTTTTAGTGTATAAAAAACTAAAAGATAAAGATTCGTTTACTGAAGGTTTGTAAATTATTTTTGATGATAAATCCGAGAAGTAAAAATCGTTACTTCTTTTAAAAGAAATATTTTTATCAAGAATATTTCTTTCTTGGCTAGCATTAAAAGTTTGGAAAACTCGATCAGATAATTTGTTAAATGTAAAAGATTTTAAAATATCTGTGAACGATCTTCTACCAGAAATGGTTATTGCTAATTTTTTTGAAACAGGGATTCTAAAAAAAGCATCGGCATGAGTCATATTAAACCCAAATCCACCTGAAGTTTTATTAGGTATGTTATCTTCTGTTGTAATATCAATTACTCCAGAAACTCTATTTCCATAGCGAGCTTGTGTACCACTTTTTGATAAAATAATTTCTTTTGTTGTATAGGGGTTAAAAGCCGATAAACTTCCAAAAAAATGTCCAGAGTAATACATTTTAATTCCATCCCAATATACTAAGTTTTGATCTGGAGTTCCACCTCGAATAAAAATTCCTGAAGCAGTTTCATTAGGGCTCTGTACTCCTGGAATTATTTTTAAACTTTCTAAAACATCTGGCTCTGTTAAACCAGGTAAAACACCAAGTTTTTGAGGTAAAACGGATATAGATCCGTTTTTTTTCTTATTAATTCCTGAGGTTACATAATTGCTAATTTGTACTTCGTTTAATAAATTATAATTTTTATTAAGTTCATTTACTGTTATGTAATAATATCGTTTTGTTACTTGATTAAATTTAATTGAAGATTGATTTTCAATCTCAAAAATTAAAGTTTCTAATGAACATTCTTTTTGCTGAAAAGAGAAATATACATTTTCTGTAAGCTTTGCATCAAAAGAAAACTTCACCTTAAAATTAGACTCTACGTTTTTTATAACGTCTAATAAAGGTGTGTTTAAAAAAGCAATGTCTATTTTTTCTTGTGAAAAAATAGACATTGCTAAGCATATAAAAAGTATACTTAATTTTTGCTTCATTAATTATATGTTAATACAACTGAACTATTTTTTGCTAATGTAAAAGAAATTTTCATTGGAGCAAAAACTGTTTTCAATGCTATATTAACATTTTTATGTGTAAAAGTACCTGTAAACCTTTTTTCAATATCAATTTTAGAAGTATCAAACTTTAAATTGTATTGTTTTTGTAAGGCTATAATTACTTGATTTAAAGGAGTGTTATTGAAGCTGCTTTCTCCATTTAACCACGTTGGATTTTGCTCTGAAAAATCCCAACTTTCATTTTTATTATTATAAGCTCTGTAGGCTTTTCCTTGTGTTAAAATAATTTCATGGTTGTTTTTTGTAGAAAAAGTTTTTACTTTTCCTTCAAAACAATGTACTTCAAAAAAGTTTTTTGTTGAATTTACAGTAAATTTAGTACCTAATACAGTAACATTTCCTTCATTAGTATTTACAGTGAAAGATTTTCCTTTTTCAACTTCAAAATAAGCTTCTCCTTCTAAATTTAAATTTCGATTATTTTCCCAATTATTTTTTTTGTAAGTTAATTTTGAATTGGGTGATAAATGTACTTTAGAATTATCTGGTAATGTAACCGTTATTTGTTCTCCATAAAGAGTTTCAAAAGTTGATGTTCTATTTTTATTTATAAAAAATAAAGAGAAAAGTAATAATATAGACGCTGCTGCACTATACATCCAATTAGAAGAAAGTTTAAAAACTTTTTTTCTTTTTTGAATAGTACTATTATTAATGCGTTTAAAAACTTCTGATTGATTGTAATCAGGTGCTTTTAATTTTAATGAAGCATCATTTATAGCTTTAAATTGATGATATTCTTCAGATTGCTGAAATTTTTCCAACTCTTCAGTAGATAAGTCATTGGCGACCCATCTAGCTAAAAAATTATCATCTTTATAATTGTATTTCATTTTCTTAATTTATTCTTGCTATTTGTATTAATAACACTTAAAATATTAATTACCCTACTTAAAATAAAACTTTTTAAATTTTGCCTATTTTATCTCTAAGTGTAAGTAAAGCTTTACTCATTCTTTTTTCTACAGCTTTAATTGAAATTCCAGTAATTTCTGCTATTTCAGCATATTTTTTCTTGTCAATTCTACTTAAAAGAAAAACTTCACGTTGTTTTTCTGGTAAATCAGCAATTGCCTTTTTAAGTTTTACATAAAACTCTTCTTCTTCTAATATAAATTGAGGAGTTTCATTGGTGCTATCAGGAGCAACACTTCTTTTTTGATGTTGTAAGACTACTTTTTTATGCGCTACTTCATTTAAAAAACGATTATTAGCAACAGTGTATAAAAAAGACTTAGCTTTTTCAAAAACTATTTTTGCGCAATTGTCCCAAAGTTTTATGTATGCTTCTTGAACGATATCTTCAGCTTGCTGTGTATCGCCACACTTATAGTAAATGTAGTTTCTTAAAGTTTGTGAGTGTTGGTTAAATATTAGTTCGAAATTCTTTTGCTCACAAACAGTTTTTGTAGGGTCTTTACTCATTAGTACTTTTCTAATATGTCAAAAATATGAATAAAAGATTATATATAAATAGTTTAAGTGATATTAGTGTATTTTATAAATAGGTAATTGCAGATGTGCTTTTTCGTAATGTGGTGTTTGTTTGTAAATCCAATACAATTGTTTTTGTGGATTTTCAGCAAACTCTTTATCAGATTTAAGTTTTTCTTTGAATTGTTTTTCTGCAAGAGGGTTTTCTTTAAGAAACTGTTCTGCAATATCTTCAAAAACATAAGCAGAATACCCTTCTTTTTGTTGAAGAATAGTATCGAAAAAATTCCAGTTAAAAAAAGAATCTTTGGCTTCAGGTTCCAATGTTTCTATAATATATCGTATTCCTTTTTGATTTGTAGAAATGTAAATATCACCTTTTTTTAAGTGAACTTCTTTTTTAGTTTTTTTAATATTTGTATTGTAATGAAGATAATGCCCTTCGTAAGCAGTTTTTGAAGTTTCATAACTGTTAATATGATGTACTTCTACATTAATTAAAGTGTCAGATTTTAAACGAACAAATTTAATGTTATTGTTTTTAAGTCGCTCTACAATTTTATGCCAACCTTGTTGTAATATATAGGCTTTTGGAATTTTGATTTCTTTTGTTGAAACAAAGTTATTGTAATAGTTAATTTCTTTAGTATAAGGTTTGCTTTTGTCGTAAAATAAACGACTTCCACTGGTAATTTTACTAGGAATATAAGTACCTTCATAACCTTTAAAATTAATTTTTGTAGGATTTCCTTTATCTACTTTAAATTTTATAGGATATGTTTTTTTTGCTAATATTTCATTAATCGAATTTTCACGTAACTTTTTAATAGTAGTAGAATTTTCTTGAGAAAAATTTATAGTAGAAAGTAAAAGTTCGTAAGTTTGTGTTACTCTTGTTTTGTAGGGTTTTAACATGTGGGTTTCTACCATTAACCCCAAAGTGTTAAATAGGGTAGTGTAACCAGTTGAATATCTTGGTGAATCGAAAAATTGAGACCATCCTTTTTCAGGTGTTGTACCCCAAACATTTACATACGGGGTAATGTCGATTTGTTTTTTTGCTAACGATTCTTCTATTTTAGGACGCATTTCATTTTCTAAAAACTCTCCTAAATTACCACCTAATTTGTTATGTTGGGTAAATAAATGTGTGATTGCATATTGATAATCAGCCCCATTACTTACATGGTTGTCAATAAAAATATCAGGGTCTATCGTGTGAAATATTTCTGCAAATGCAGCAGCGTTTTTTGTGTCTTGTTTTATAAAATCTCTGTTTAAATCGTAATTACGCGAATTACCTCTAAAACCATATTCTTTAGGTCCGTTTTGATTTGCTCTTGTATGCGAATTTCTATTTAAAGAACCACCAATATTATAAACAGGAATAACAGCGATTAATGAATTAGAATATGATTTTTTTAATGAATCATTCTGAACAATATCTCTGAATAATAACATTGACGCATCTATTCCGTCTGATTCTCCAGGATGAATTCCATTATTAATAAGTACTTTGTTTTTAGTTGATTTTTTAATTTCATCTAAATTAGTTTTTCCATCAGAATTAAATACAATTAAGTGTAATGGTTTACCAGAATCTGTTTCACCGATTTCAAACAACGAAATTTCATTGTATGATTGATGTAATTTCTTGTAAAAAGAAATTACATCTTTGTATTCAGGTGTTTCAGTACCGTTCGATTTTTCAAAAAGAGTTGTAAAATCGATTTTTTCATCTTTTTTAGAAGAACAAGCTACTAAAATGATAATAAAAAAAAGGGAAGTGATTTTTTTCATTGATTAAAAATCAAATTTAGTTGAAACTGAATTAGGAATTAACTCAGAAGCATCACCACCGTTTCGCATAATATCTCTAACAATTGATGAGCTTATAAATGAAGTGTCTGCACTGGTTAAAAGAAAAACAGTTTCTATACCTGATAATTTTCTGTTGGTTTGAGCAATTGCTTTTTCAAACTCAAAGTCAGCAGGATTTCTTAAGCCTCTTAAAATAAAGTCAGCATCAATTTTTTTACAATAATCAACAGTTAAACCAGTATAGGTTTTTACAGAAATTTTATCGTCTCCAAAAAAAGCATTTTCAATAAATTTTTTACGTTCTTCGATAGAGAACATGTATTTTTTTTTAGCGTTTACACCAATAGCAATAATAATCTCGTCAAAAAGAGGAATGGCTCTTTTAATAATATCTACATGCCCTAAGGTAATAGGGTCAAATGACCCTGGAAAAACTGCTCTTTTCATAAGTTTAATTATTTAAAGCCATTTGTATTGCATTGTCAAATAACTCTGTTAATGTTATGCCTGCGTAATTGGCTTGCTGTGGTAAAATACTCGCTTCTGTTAAACCAGGAACGGTATTCATTTCTAAGAAATGCGGAACATCATTCACAAAAATATATTCAGAGCGAGAAAATCCGCTCATATTTAAAATTTCGTAAACCTGTTTTGCTATTTTAGTAACACTTTCCTCTTGTTTTTGAGTTAAGCGAGCTGGGGTGATTTCTTGCGATTTCCCTTCGTATTTCGCTTCGTAATCAAAGAAATCATTTTCTGAAACAATCTCTGTAATAGGTAAAACTTTGGTTTCTCCTTTATATTGAATAACTCCAACTGATACCTCAGTTCCGTCTAAAAAACTTTCAATTAATATTTCTGAATCTTCTGCATAAGCAACGTTTAAAGCAGGAATTAATTCTTCTTTTGTATGTACTTTAGAAATACCAAAACTAGAACCCGCATTATTTGGTTTTACAAAACAAGGTAGTCCTACTTTTTTGATAATTTCATCTTCGTTAATTTCATCTCCTTGGTTTAAATAAACAGAAGTTGCTGCAGGAATTCCGTACTGTTTTACCACACTAAGTGTGTCACGTTTGTTAAATGTTAGCGCCATTTGGTAAAACGGGGCAGAAGTATGTTTTAGTCCAATTAAATCAAAATAAGCTAAAATGGTTCCGTCTTCTCCAGGTGTTCCGTGAATAGCGTTAAAAACACAATCGAAAGTAATTTTTTTGCCAGCTATTTTCGTAGAAAAATCATGTTTGTTTATTGCGTGTTCCACATTATTATCATCAACTAAAACCCATTTATCTTTTAAAATATGAACTTTAAAAACATTATATTTTTCTTTGTTCAAATGTTTGTAAACAACAGCACCACTTTTTAAAGATATTTCTATTTCAGAGGAATATCCTCCCATAATAATAGCTATGTTTTGTTTCACTTTACTATTTTTAAATTACTTTTTAATTATTGATTTGTAAAATACTTTACGACGAATTATACAAACTTACCAAAAAAACTCGTTTATGAGTTGATGAATTAAAAATAGTAATATTTTTACTGTAAATTTGTGCCATCTTACAAAAAAATAATATGAGTAATTTTTCAGAAAATCTTAAAGGATTATTTCAATTTATAAAGAGTAAAACATTCTTTATTCAAATAGGAATAGCGATTGTGTCGCTGTTAATATTTGTATTTGTGTTACAGTGGTGGTTAGGGTCAACTACGAACCATGGTCAAAAAATACAAGTACCTAATTTGCATAAAATGTCGTTAGCTGATGTAGAAAAAAAGTTAAATGAACTTCATTTAGATTATATTGTAATAGATAGTGCAAGCTTTAATCCTGATTATCCAAAAAAATCGGTAATAGAGCAAAATCCTGCAATAGGAGACTTTGTAAAAGAGAACCGTAAAATATATTTAACCTTAAATCCGTCTAAATACCGCGATGTTGAAATTCCAGATTTAAATGGAAGAACGCGTAGACAAGCAACTACACATTTACGATCAATAGGTTTTTTGGTTGGAGATGATGTTACTTGGGTTTCTGATATCGGAAAAAATGTAGTGAGAGGATTAAAATACAAAGGAAATAAAATACAACCAGGTTCTAAACTGCCTAAAAAAACAACGATCGACCTAATTTTAGGTGATGGTAACGGTAACTAATTTTATTATTGATTGATGCAGGAAGATACAACTCCACAAACAGAAAACGACGATTTATACGAACACCATAGATTTGTTGCAACCGAAGGGCAAGAACCTTTAAGAGTAGATAAGTTTTTAATGAATTTTATCGAAAATGCTACTCGTAGTAAAATACAACAAGCTGCTAAAGCAGGAAATGTTTTAGTAAATGATGCGATTGTAAAACCAAATTATAAAGTAAAACCAAACGATGTAGTTCGCGTGGTTTTAGCATATCCACCAGCTGAAAATTTATTAGTAGCAGAAGATATTCCTTTAGATATTGTTTATGAAGATGACGAAGTAATTGTAGTAAACAAACCAGCAGGAATGGTAGTGCATCCAGGTCATGGAAATTATTCAGGTACTTTAGTAAACGGATTAATTCATCATATAGAAAATCTACCTACAAACTCTAACGAACGCCCAGGTTTGGTACATCGTATAGATAAAGATACAAGTGGTTTGTTAGTAGTTGCGAAGACTGAGTTTGCGATGGCACATTTATCAAAACAATTTTTCGACCGTACTACCGAACGACTGTATTATGCATTAGTTTGGGGAAATATAGAAGAAGATACAGGTACCATAGAAGGTCATATAGGACGTAGCTTTAAAAATCGCTTACAAATGGATGTTTTTCCTGAAGGAGACTTTGGTAAACATGCGGTTACACATTTTAAGGTTTTAGAACGTTTAACATACGTAACTTTGGTTCAATGTAAATTAGAAACAGGTAGAACGCATCAAATTAGAGCGCACTTTAAACATATTGGTCATACGCTTTTTAACGATGAACGCTATGGTGGAGATGGAATTTTAAAAGGAACTACTTTTACAAAATACAAACAGTTTGTACAAAATTGTTTTAAAACATTACCAAGACAAGCATTACATGCAAAAACATTAGGATTTACACATCCTACAACAGGTGATTTTATGCAGTTTAATACTGAAATTCCATCTGATATTGAAGCGTGTTTAGCTAAATGGAGAACCTATTCTGAAAATTCTAAGTTAGAAGAATAAGAATAACATTATTTAAAAAAACAAAAATCCAAACTTATCAAGTTTGGATTTTTGTTTTTTTTACTTTTTGTCATTACGAGGAAGAATGACGAAGTAATCTCTAATTTTTTTTACTAGAATTAAGCTTCTAATCTAGTATTTACTAAACTCATAATACGATCAAATTGTTCTTTTAATCCCATATCAGAATTATCAAACTCTATAGCATCTTCAGCTTCTAATAACGGAGAATCTTCTCTGGTTGAATCTATTCTGTCGCGTTCTTGTACATTGTGTAAAATTTCTTCAAAATTCACTTTGTCTCCACGATCTAATAATTCTTTATAACGGCGAGTAGCACGTTTGTCGGCAGAGGCAGTCATAAATAATTTTAATTCAGCATCAGGAAAAACTACGGTTCCAATATCGCGACCATCCATAACAATACCTTTATTTTTACCCATTTCTTGTTGTTCGCTAACTAATTTTCTACGAACTTCAGAAATTTCGGCAACTTTACTTACCAATCTAGAAACTTCAATAGTTCTAATTTGTTTTTCAACATTTACATCGTTTAAATACATTTCAGCAAAACCTAAGCTTTCATTAAAAGTAAATGAAAGAGAAATATTATTAAGGTCGTTAATTAAATCTTCAACATTAAAATGTGTATCAGAAATATAATTTTGTTGCATCGCGTATAAAGTAACCGCTCTATACATAGCGCCAGTATCAACGTATATGTAGCCTAATTTTTGGGCTAATTGTTTGGCGATAGTACTTTTTCCTGTTGATGAAAAACCGTCGATTGCTATGGTGATTTTCTTTGTCATAAGTAAAAAAAATGGGATACAAATATACGGTAGATTTATGATTTTTTAATAAAAAAAACAACGAGGTTTAAGCAGTTTTAAAAGGCTTGTTTATAGGTGTTTTACCTTAGTTTTTTTCCTGTAGTTGTGTGTTTGTTTTAGTTTTCATATATTTCACTAATAATATTATAGTGTGTTTATATGTTTTTTTGAAAAAAAACGTATTTTTAGCACCCCTTAAGTGTCCCTTTAAATGAATAAAATTACTAGAAGCAAATATGTACTTTTAGCAGTACTTTTCTTTTGTGTTCAATTTATTACAATTGCTCAAACTTTCAAACCTATTAATTTAGATTTTGGGGAGCAAGCATGTGACGCAACAGGTTCAGACAGTTTTACTATCGATATAAATTACGAAGCGCAGGTTTTTAATGCAGATAATGAGTTTATTATTGAATTGTCTGATGCAGATGGTAATTTTGCAAATCCTGCAACTAATTTAAAAACATTAGTAAGTACTGCTGCAAATAATTACAATCAAGCTTTTAATATTGTTGGTGTGGGGTTTAATTTACCATCAGGTACTTTTGGTAAAAATTATAGAATCCGTGTTAGAACGACTTCACCAGTTAGAGAAGTGATTTCAGATCCTTTTGAAGCTTATCATGATATGTATAGTAATTCTGAATTTGGAATTAATAATGATATGGATTTTGCTCTATGTAATGGAGAGAGTAAAGAAGTTTCTTTAACAATATCTGATGTAGGGCAGTATTTGTGGTATAGAGAAGCAGGTGCTGTAGATGTTTTGGTAGGAACTACTCAAGATCCTAAATTTACGATAACACAAGCAGGACTATATTATGTTGTAATTGATTATAGTAAATGCGGGACAGTAGAGTCTAGACGTGTAAAAGCCATTGGTGTTCCAAGTTCAGATGCTCAAATACAAGGAGCATCAACAATTGAAATTTGTGGTGATGAAGCACATACATTTACCGCAAGTTCTAATAATTCTGCTTACACTTACGAATGGTATAAAGATAATGAGTTAAAGCTATCATCAAAAGCTAATACATATACAACTCCAACTACTGGTCAATTTGGTACTTATCATTTAGTTGTTAAATTAGATGACTGTGAAGTGAAATCTGCTAATGTAGAGTTAAAGCAAAGAGAAGCACCAAGTTTTACGGTAACAGAAGAGGTTCCTTTACTTTCGGTACTATTAGTGGGTGAAACAAGAGATTTAGTGATAAGCGTAAGTGGTGTTACAAATTACAGAATAGAATGGTATAGAAATAATAATTTAAACCCAATATCTGGTGCAAATTCACTGACTTTAAGTGGTATAAATACACCGGGTTCATACGTGGCTAAAGTTATTGATACTGATGCTACAGGTTCTTGCGAAGCTTCAATAAGCTCTAAGCCTATAGTACTGTTAGCACCAGTTTCTTTCGAAACTGAGATTAGAGCTGATAATTATGAAGAATGTACTTCTGAAGCAACAGTTTTAAAAATAGCAGGAATTGAAGTAAAAGCATCAGATGGAGAAATATATGATTTAACTGATGCTCAATTAAACGCTACACCTTCGTTAATAAGATATCAATGGAAAAAAAATAATGCCAATATTTCTGGAGCAACTAATGATGAATATAGTGTAAACTCATATCTAGAAAATGACATGTATTCTTTAACTGTTAATAATTCTTCTGTAGATTCTAATAAGTTAGATATTAAGTTGTTTAAAAAGGCAGAAGTAACAAGTACATCAGTATCTAATTCTTTATGCCCAGGAGGTTCAATAACATATACTATTGATGAATTACTATCAGGTTACACCTACGAATGGTTTAAAGACGGAGGAGCTACAGCTGTAGCTACAAATGAAAAAGATTTTTCAGTAACAGAAGTAGGGGTATATACTTTAAAGCAAACAGGATTTGGTTGTGAGAAAATTGTAGAAACAAAAGAGGTTGTACCTTTTGATGCTTCTGTAGTAGTAGTAACACCTTCAGAAAGAGTCGTTTTAATTTTAGGTCAATCAGTTACAGTAACAGCTTCTGGTGCCGATTCGTATGTTTGGTACCAAGGACAAGGAACTGGTGGAGCTGTTTTTTCTACAAATGAAACATTAGATGTAAATTCATTAGGGTTTTATACAGTAGTTGCTACGGTAGGAACTTGTACTGTAGAGAAAGAAATAGAGGTTGTAGAGCAAGACGATCAAATAATTGTACCAAATATTGTAACGCCAAATCAAGATGGAATTAACGATACTTGGCAAATATCAAATAAATATGCATTTCAACCAGGAGTTATGATTCAATTGTACAACTCTAACGGAAAAGAAATTTTAAAGACAACCGATTATAAAAATGATTGGCCTACTGAAAGTTTAGGAAATCAAAAAGTTTTTTATTACAAGATAATTAAAAACGATGCGTTAATTAAAGCAGGAACAATCTCGGTACTAGATTAAGAATTTATGATGACTAAAAAGTTTATTTTATATATAACAGTATTATTTAGTGTGTTTTCTTTACAAGCACAGTTATCTAATAGTGCACAACAATACAATAGTTTTACTTCTCGAAATTTTATGAAATTTAACCGTTTTTTAACGGTGCCAACTTTTTCTGCTTTACGAGAAAACAAAACATCAATAACAGCAATTGTTCGTAATAGTAATGTTGAGTTTGAAGATAATCCAAGGTTATATGTAGGAACTTATTCTGGTAAAATGCGCGAAAATGTAGGAGCGGGTTTTGCTATTTATCAGCAAGAAGTAGGTGTTTTTAAAGATTTTGGAGCTTTAGTAAACTATGCACATAGATTACAATTAAACGAAACGATGGATTTAACGTTTGGATTTAATTTTTTATATAGCAGACGAAGTGCTAATTCTTTAAAAGTTAATTCAGCAGTTCCAGATCCACAAGTAGCAAATTTTCAAGATGTACCAATTGTAAACTTTCAGCCAGCAGTAACGTTATCTTTTGGTAAGTTTGATGTAGGATTGTTTTTCGAAAACTTAGTAGATTTTAATTTAAAAAGTAGCGAAATGGCTACTTCTTTTGGTGAAAAAACTTTCTCAGCTCATGCAATGTATTCGCATGAGTTTACTTATGCTTCAGGAATTTTTGAAGGAGCCGATTTAAGAACTTTAATATTAGCCAGAAAACCAGGTCGGCAAGAATTTAGTGCTGGTGGTAATGTTATTTTAGATTTACCAAAAGCAGGATGGATAAAAGCTGGATACGATAAAACCTATGGTATATCAGCAGGAATAGGTGTAAATATTTCAGATAAACTAGCCATTGGTTTTAGTTATGAAAAAAGTAATTTCGCTGCAACAAACGAAATAGGATTGATTTATAATTTTGGTAAGAAATCATTTAGAAGAGATCGTCCAACAAGACGAAATGGTAATGTTAAAGTTACACTGCCAGAAAGAACTCCAGAAAAGAAAGCTGAGTATAAAAACCCAGAACACAACGATTTATCTGACGAAATTCAAAAAGCACAAGACTCAATAGATATCTTAAATAAAAGGGTAGATGAAGTATTACGTTTGTTAAAAAAACAACCAAAAGTAGTGCAGGCTTCTACGCCAGTTGAAAACGAAGTTGAAGAAAAAGATACTTCGTTAAGAAGAAGATCTGATAAACCTTGGCGTCAAAGTACTGTTACTCGCGGTGGTGGAGGCACTATGTATTATTTAGTTGCAGATATGTATAAAAATAAAGAGAATGTTGATCCAATAGTTGAGAAATGGAAAAAATTAGGGTTTGATCCTAAATATATTTTCGAACCAAATAGAAAATGGTATTACATTTATTTAGATCGTTTTGCTAAAAAAGAAGATGCAGAAGATAAGATGGAAGAGTTAGGGCTTAGTACTAAAACAAGAGAATTTGAAAATAACGATCAAAATGATGCCTCGACAATAAAAACAAAAAAGAATAGTAAAGACGGTGTTTACATCCGAAAAATAACTATTGGTAAAAGTGGTGAAAGTTATAAAGAACCTAAAACACAACCAAAAGCAAGAGTAAGAACCATGTCGCCAATGAATGGTGTAGCACCAGGATATTATTTACAAGTGTATGTAAACTCTAAAAAATCGTTAGCAGATAGAAATGTTGATGAGTTAAGAAATGATGATATAGATGCAGGTTATTTTGTAAACCCTATAACAGGTTATATGCATGTATATATATTTAAAACAGATAGCAGAAAAGAAGCTATTAAAATGTATAACAGTAATTTAAATAACTCTTATTACGACTCTAAATCAATAGTTTACGTAAAATAAGTTAAATTTGTAGCGATAATTACCCCCAATAATTAATCCCCCAATGAAGATGATGAAAAAAATACTAATCATAATTGCATTTACAACTTCAGCATTGCTTTTTTCTCAACAAAAAAAAGCAAATGTAAAGAAAAGAGTCCAGACTCAAGTTGAAAAATCAATGCCTTTATCCAAAAGTGCAAGACCAGGTGCTTTTACACAACGTTTACAAGCAGGAGGTATAAATGTGCGTGGTAATATGACCTTTATTGGTAATAATAACTTGAGTATCGATGTAGGTCGAACAAGAACATATTGGCAAAATCGTGATTCCGACTTAGAAATACATAAAGACACAGGTAGTGGTTATCAATTATATTTAGGAAATGACGGACCTAATACTACGTATAATTCTAATATAAGATTGTATGATACTTTTTTGGATAGATATTATGTGTTAAATAATGGTCGGGTATATATGGATTATGTAGATGTTGATTCTGATAATTCTACTTTTTCGTCAAGTACTTCAACATTAAACTTACCTAATTGTTCTCGTGTTATTTATGCAGGTTTATATTGGGCAGGAGTATATGGTAAAGAGTTTCAAGATCAAACTACACCTAGATCTAATGATTATAATCAAATAAAATTTAAATTACCTTCTAGTGCTAATTATATTGATATAACAGCAGATGATATTATATACAATACTAACGAGCCATATATTTGTTTTAAAGATGTTACTAGTTTAATTGATGCAAATAACCCAAATGGTGTATATACAGGAGCTAATATTAGAGCAATTAGAGGTATAGATGAAGATTTTGGTTTAGGAGGTTCATCAGGATGGGTAATGGTTGTTATTTATGAAAACGATAATGATTCAAGTAAAAACATTTCTATTTTTGATGGTTTTGCAAATATTAGCTCTTCTAATGAAGAAGAAATAAAGTTTACTGGCTTTACAACGATTCAAAACGGACCAGTTAAAGTAGAACAAATTGTTGCAACTTTAGAAGGTGATGGTTTCATATCTGGCGATAACTACCAAATAAAAAACCAAGCAAACAATTTTGTAAATGTTTATAATACCGAAAGCCCTGAAAATAATTTTTTTAACGGTACTATTACAATTTTTGATACATTTTTAGCAGGAAGAACACCTTCTAGTGAAAATACTTTAGGTTTTGATGTTGATCATATAAGTATTGATAATACTAGCAATAGCATTATAGCAAATTCTCAAACAGAAGTTGATAGTAAATTTACATCAACAGGAGATGTTTATTGGCCTTTTTTAAATGCCATGTCTGTAGAAATTATTGAGCCTAAAATTAAATTAATTAAAACGATTGAGGATGCTGCAGGTAATGCTGTAGCTCCCAATACACCTATAGCATTAGGAGCAGAATTATTTTATAATTTATCATTTCAAAGTGTTGGTACAGATAATGCCTTAAGAACAGAAATAATAGATATTTTACCTAAAAATGTATCATTATTAGAGTCTGATATTGTTTTGCCAGATCCTAGTATAACTTACACTTATGAGCCACCTGTAGTTGGTAATGGTTTTAGAGGTAAATTAACTTTTAATATTCCAGATAGTTTTGTTCAAATAGGTGACCCAGCTTACGAAATTAAGTTAAAAGTTAGGGTAGCAAGTGATTGTAGTGAATTACGTGACGTGTGTTCAAATACAGTTGAAAACCAAGCCTATGCTAATTATAGCAGAGATTTATCGGCTAATAACGATCCTAATGACAGCCCTGATTATGATAGAATAGAAAATACTTTAAGTTTTTCAGGAGTTGATGCTTGTAACTTAGGGCAAGCAGGTACTTCTAACTTTTTATTAGATACAAGCGGTTGTTCATTTGAAAGAACTGAAGTAATGTGTACCGCGAGCTTAGATATTACAGCAGGAAATGGTTTTACATCATATTCATGGGTTGATCAAAACGGAAATAACGTAGGTAACACACAAACCATAACAGTAAATCAACCTGGTACCTACACAGTTACAAAAACAGCTCCAGTAGGTTGTATCGATGCTACAGAAATTGTAAACGTAGTAAGTTTTAATAATGAGCCAAACCCATTAGCAGCTTATGCAGATCAAGTTTTACCAACTTGTAATGGTTTTGAATTGGCTGAAATTTATTTGTGTGGAGACGGTAGTACAAGAGAAATAAGATTACCGTTTACCTCAGGGTCAGCTACAACAGTAATATGGTTTAAAAGAAATGAAGCTGTTTCATGTGCTGCTCCAGTTGCTGGTTGTGCTAATGTTGATGCAGCTTGTTCATGGGATAATATAGGTACAGAAATAAATAAAACATTTAGCGATGCAGGAGAATATAAAATTGAAGTTTTATATGATGGTAGATGTCCTAAAACATATTACTTTAATGTATTTAAAGCTACATTAAATCCTACTATTGTAAAAGAAGATATTCTTTGTGGAGATCCAGGAACAATTAGAATAGACGATGTACCTAATGGTTATGAATACATGCTTTCAGGTCCTGGTATAGCAAGTCCTGCATTTCAAGCTAGTAACACTTTTTCAGTTACACAACCAGGAGATTTTAACTTGTCAATTCGTTTAGCAGGAGCTTCAGCAGCAGCTTGTACATATACTTTTCCAGCAATAAATATACAGGAAAGAACAATTGGATTAAATGTAATTCCAACAAATATGGAATGTGCAGATGGAAACGCAACAATTAGAGTGCAGGTAAATAATGTTCCAGGAGATTATATTTATACTTTAACACAAACGGGTGCTTCTCCAGTAGTTTTTGGACCTACTAGCGATAATGATCATACATTTACAGTAACAGATGGAGGTTTTTATAATGTAGAAGTAACCACAACAACAAGTTCTTGTACTGCGTCACAAACAACACGAATAGATGAGCCAGATCAGTTAACTTTATCAGCAGTAACAACAAAAAATATTTCTTGTAAAGATGGTGCGTCTAATGGTATTATTACGTTAAATGCAACAGGAGGTACCATAGATTCTGGAGATAATTATTCTTTTGCTATAGTTTCAATTAATGGAGTAGCAGTTACTACTAAAACTTATTTTACAAATACAACCCACGAAGTAGCATTAGGCGATGAAGGAGTTTATGTTTTTGAAGTGGTTGATAGTAATAATTGTACAGTAGAAGCTACAGCGACTGTAGTTGTAGAACCAGAACTACAATTTAACCATACACCAACAGATATTTCGTGTAATGGTTTAAATGACGGAAGAATAGAGGTAACATTAAACGGTAGTGATCAAAACTATACAACAATAGAATATAGTGTTGATGGTGGAGCAAACTGGAATCCTACAGGTGTTTTTACAGGGCTTGCAGCGAATACATATACGGTAACAATTAGAGCTTCTAAACCAGGATATCAATGTACTTATGAAATAACTGGAATCCAAATTTCAGAACCAACCCCTATTACAGGAGAGGTTGAATTAGAAAGAGAGTTTAAATGTACAGCGGGAGCAAAAGTTAGATTTTTTAATATAGTGGGAGGTACCCCTCCTTATAATTACGGAGTAGATTCAGGTAGTGGTGTTGTATATTATTCAGGACAAGGAGCAGCAGTATTTAACAGTCTTAATCCAGGAACATATAACTTTTATATTAGAGATAGTAGAGGATGTCAATTTCTTATACCAACTCCAATTGTTGTAGATCCAGCTCCAAACGCTCCAGTACTTACACCAACAATTGTATACAATTGTGATGGTACAGGTAATGTTACATTGTCAACAGTTAGACCTAATTATGAATATTCTTTAGATGGAGGACCTACTGTAAATACAAATAACTTTCCTGATTTATCTGTGGGGCCACATATTATTACAGTTTTTTATGGAAAAGATTGTAAAGTGGATGTTCAAGTAAATATTTTAGCAGGTAATGCTTTTTCAGGAAATATAGTAGCAAGTTCAGATAGTGAATGTTTTGGTTCAGATAATGGTAGTATTACTATAGGAGCTAATAACCCAATAGGTGGAAGTTTTGAATATTCTACTGATGGAGGTTCTACTTGGTCAAGTACAGCAGATAATCCATATAGAGTTGTAGGTTTAGCCGCGGGTATCTATAATGTTTTTATTAGAGAAACAGACGGAGGAAAGACATGTACTGTAGATTTAGGAAACGTTACTATTACTCAGCCAGATGAACTAACATTATCAGCAACAGTAAGTCAAGTACCTAGTTGTTCAGGACCTTCAACAGGAACAATTACAGCAACAGCAACAGGAGGTGTGCCACCATATACCTTTAGTATTGATGGAGGTACGACTTGGCAATCATCAAATATATTTTCAAATGTCACACCAAGAGCTGCCGATTATATTGTTATGGTTCGTGATAGTAGAAACTGTAACGAATGTGGTTGTACTTCTAACTTATTTGAAAATGGTAGTTTTGAACAACCAGCATCTACAAGAACAAGATACGGTTTTTATCATGAAGACAATGTTCCAGGTTGGAATACAACTCACCCAGATAATGAAATTGAATTATGGCATAATAATTACAATGGTGTTCCTGCTTATGAAGGAAACGTACATGCTGAATTAAATGCACGTAGACATTCTAGTACACTATACCAAGAGTTTTGTACACAACCTGGAGATGTAATAAATTGGTCATTAGCTCACAGAGGTACTTTAGGTACAGATGTTGCTGTAGTTAAAATCGGAGATGATTTAGCAACAGCTAGAATAGAGAGAACAATAACAGCAGATAATACTGCATGGGTACTTAATAATGGCACATACACTGTACCAGCAGGTCAATCAACTACAATTATTGCTTTTGAAGCTGTATCAACTTCAAGTGGTAGTATAGATGTAGGTAATTTAATTGATGATGTAAAAATTACCATTGCAAGAAACAATTGTGTTCCGGTAAGTGTTCCTGTTAATGATCCTACTCCGGTAGACTTTACGGTAACCCCAGTAACATGTTACAACGGAACAGCTAATAACGGTACATTAACTGTGGATGTTACAGCAGGAAATGGTAATTATCAATTTAGTATAGATGGAGGTGCGTGGCAAAGTCCAAATGCAGCTACACCAAATCAATATGTGTTTACAGGTTTAACTAACGGAACGTATAGTATTCGAGTACAAGATGGTTTAGGATGTACAATACCACCTAAAACAGGAACAATAAATCCTCAAATAGGAGCCACAATTACACCAACAAATGAAACTTGTAATACAGGTCAAATAGCCATTACACCTACAGGTGGTGATGGTAATTATCAGTATGTAGTAACACCAGTAGCGCCTACTGGAGGGGCAACAATAACTACAACAACAAGTCCAATTAACGTTAGTGCAGGTACATATACCGTTAGTGTTAGAGATCAAGGTGGAGCTACAGGTTATTGTGAATATTCAGAAAATGTAACGATAACAAGAATAGTAGATCCAACAAGTTCAGCTACAGTTGTACAACCAGATTGTACTGGTGGTACAGGAACGATAAATGTAACTGTAGCTAATGGTACTGCACCATATACAGTAACTGTAACAGGATCTGGAGCACCAGTTTCACAAGGTCCATCAACAGATTTAAATTATTCATTTACAGGATTAGCATCAGATACATATCAAATTACAGTAACCGATGCGAATAATTGTTCGCCAGTAGCAATTACCAGAACAATAACGGCACCAAGTCCTTTAAGTGGAGGAAGTGCAACAGCTACAGATTTTCAATGTAGTTCTTCTGGTACAGTTCAGGGTACAATAACTTTTACAGCACCAACAGGAGGAACTCCAGGGGTTTCGCCAGTACCAGATTATATTTATTTTTATAGAGTTTCAGGAGCACCAGCGCCAAATCCATTTATACAAATATCAGGAACATCTATATCAAATTTAGCAGCTGGGACTTATAATACAAGAGTAGAAGATGCTAACGGATGTGGAAGAGATTTAAATGATGTTACTATTGCTCCGTTACCAACAGCACCTACATTAACTAGTAGTATAGTTTATAATTGTGATGGTACAGGGAATATAACTGTAACACCAGTACCAGCAGCACCAACATCAGGAAGTTATACTTACAGTTTAGATGGAGGAACACCACAAGCAAGTAACGTATTTAATAATGTACCGGTTGGAGCACATACAGTAAGTGTTGGATATGGAAGTAACTGTACTGAAGATGTAGATGCCAATGTTTTAACAGATAATGCTTTTGGAGGAAGTATAACTGCAACAGCTAATAATGTATGTTTTAATGAAAGTAATGGAAGTATTACAATAACAGCGACTAATATTCCAGGAGGAGGAAGTACTTTTGAGTATAATACAGGTTCAGGTTGGCTATCAGCAACATCAAATCCGTTTACAGTAACGGGATTAGCAGCGGCTACTTATACAGTTCAAATACGACCTAATAATAGTTCACCAGCAGCTTGTACACAAACTATAGGTAGTACAACAATAAATAATACACCACAAGTTGTAGCTGGTGGTACAGTAACTAAAGAAATTACTTGTACACCAAATACAGGAGCAACAATTACACCAACAGGAAGTGGAGGTAACGGAGCAGCTTTTACTTATGAATTATTTAATTCATCAAATGTATCACAAGGAACAACTACAACTACATTTACCAATATAGCAGCAGGTACTTATACCATAGTTGCTACAGATAGGTTAAGTTGTACTTCAGCTCCTTTTACTATTGTTGTTAACCCAAGAATAGATGTAGCTTTCACAGCTACTCCTCAATGTTATGATGGTACTGATGGAAGAATAGTAGTAAACGTAACTGGCGGTAACGGTAATTATACCTTTAGTTTAGATGGAGGTACTACACCGCAAACACCAGCATCAGCCACACCAAATACATATACATTTACAGGGGTATCTAACGGTAATTATAATGTAACTGTACAAGATGGTAGAGGTTGTACAAGAACTGAAGCGGTAACCATAAATCCTCAATTATTAGCAACAGCAGATGTAACTAATGCTAGTTGTAACCCAGGTTCAATTCAAGTGAACCCAACTGGAGGAAGTGGAAGTAATTATATATTTTCTGTTGTAACAGCTAATGCAGCTGCACCAGCAGACGGAACATATAATAGTACAAATCCTATTATAAGACCAGCTGGAACGTATGATGTATATGTTAGAGATAATAATGGTACAAATCCATATTGTCAATATCTTATAGAAGATGTTGTTATAGCATCAATAACACCAGTAGCTTTACAAAATATTGTAGTTAACGAGCCAACATGTAATGGAGATACAGGTAGTATTGAAGCTCAAATAACACCAAACACAGGGCAAGCACCACATACTATTACTATTGCTAATAGTACAGGTATTATTACTTCAAGAACTATAACAGGCTTTACAGGAGCTAATTTTAGCTTTAATAATTTACCAGCAGATTCATATGTACTTACAATTACTGATGCTTTAAACTGTTCGTTTACACATAATTTTACGTTAACAAACCCGCCAGCGTTAGTTATAGATTTAGACCCAGTTTTACCAGCAAATTGTGCAGTTGATCCAGCAAATACTGGGTTTAACTTTATTAGTGTTAATCCAACAGATTATTTACCTAATACACTTCAGTATAGTATTGATAATGGTGCTACTTGGGTAGATTTTACAACTACTAATGGGCAAGTAAGAAATTTAAATTCAGGAGATGTTGTTTTCCCTGCATTACAAACCATCGACGGGTCTGGAAATACATTGTGTTTAATTTCTTATGGACGATATGAAATACCATATAATGTAACAGGTTTAATTGTAAATCCAATTGTAATTCCTGGTAATTGCTCAGTAGGGTTAACAGTTACAGTAGAAGCTCTTGATGGTACAGCTCCTTTTCAATTTGCTATAAACTCTCCTTCAGGTTGGGTTAATGCTGATGCTCTTGATAACGGTACACTTGGCGACCCAGCAAGAACATATACATTTACAAATCTAATACCTGGAGTTAGTTATGATTTCTATGTTAGAGATGGAACAGGCTGTATTAAAAAGAATAATGAAAATATTTATGCCGATTTTACACCTACAGTACCAATTACAACAACTGTAAATAATCAAGCATGTTTTGGTGCTAATTCAGGACAATTAACATTTTCAATTAATAATACAAGTGGAGATTTATCAAATACGTTTACATGGACTTTATATGAACGTGATCCTGCAACAAATGTAGGTACAGCTATACCAGCATATACAAATGTATCGCAAACAGGTTTTGCAGACATTGTAGTTAATGGTCTTGCTCCAGGTATTTATTATGTTATTCTTACTAATGATACTGCAACTTGTAATTTTGGTAGTCAAGATCAATTAATTAATCAAGGAACAGCTATAAATGGTAGTCTAAATGAGTTAAACGGAATAACTTGTAACAATCCAGGAAGAATACGAATAGAAAATGTTGTGGGTGGTTTCCCTCCATATACGTATACAGTAACAGCTAATAATGGAGGAACAGCTACAGTAACTGGTAATGAAATATCGGTAACAGCGCCAACAACATCTACTACGGTTGATGTAACTGTTAATATAACTGATAGTAATGGTTGTACAATAGCTGCACCTTTAACTGAAACATTAAATGTAGCTCAACAACCAACAATTACTGCAGTAGCAGATAGTTGTCCTACAGCTAAAACAATTACGATAACTACAACAGGAGGAGCAACACCAACACCGCCATATCAATATTCAACAGATGGCGGAACTACTTATAGTGCTCCTACAACAAATACTACATTTACAGCTAATAATGTAGCCCCAGGTAGTTATAATGTATTTGTAAGAGATGCTAATGGTTGTACAAATAATACAACTGTAATTGTATACAACAATATTCAATTTACAGTAGCACCAACCCAAAATGCAGTATGTACAGCAAACGGACAAGCTACTTTAAATATAACATCTGGTTCTCATTTAACAGGAGGTGTAACTGCTAATTATAGTTACACTATTGATGGAGTATTACCAGCAACTGCTTTAGGAGTAGGAAATACTTCTGCGACAATATCATTAGCACCTGGAACTTATAATATTGCGGTGATAGATAATAATGCACCACCAGCGTGTACAACTAGTACTAAACCAGTAACAATTCAAGACCCAATACAACCTAGTTTTACCTATACACAAGAAAATAGTTTGTGTAACGGAAGTAATTCAGGATCAATAACAGTAACAGCAGTTAATAACGGAATTTTACCATTAACGTATAGGTTAACTAATTCATCTGCAGTAACTACTGTATTACCAGCAGGAGACGGTACTTTTACAGGTTTAGCACCAGATACGTATAGTATTACAGCTGTTGCAGCAACAGCACCAAATGGTAATAACTGTAGCACAACTATAAATAACATAACAATTACTGAGTTTAATGCTTTTAATTTCCCATCACCATCAACAAACGTAACACAATTTGCATGTACAGCAGGTAGTAATACAGTTAACAATGCAACAGTTACTTTATTAGGTGGTATCACAGGAGGTTCAGGAACTTATACACGTTATGTATTTACATATACACCAGCAGATGGAAGTGGAGCAATAACTCAAGATGGTTCGGGTACAAGTTTCGTAACAAGTAATACTTCTGGCGGTCCAGTAACAATAACTGTTTATGATGATAAAGGATGTACAGGAGTAACCAATACAACTATTAATGCTTTTACTGCAATAGGTAATCCATCAATAGCTGTAGATAATGCAATTACCTGTAATACAGGAGAAGATATTACAGTTACTTATACACCAAATACTGTTAATACTAATATTACAATTGAAGGAACCAATACCACTACGTATGGACCAATTACACAAAATGGTGTAACTTCTGGAGATTTTGATGGTTTAGCAACAGGAGATTATAAAATAACTATTTTTAACCCAGCTACGAATTGTTCTATAGAAACTTTCCATACAGTTGGTGATGCTCCACAGTTTGATTTATTAGTTAGTAATGTAATTGATGAAACTTGTAAAGCATCTAACGATGGTAGTGTTACTTTAAGTTTTAGTACAACAACTCCTTATGGAGGTAATTATACTTATGTAATACATGATGCTTCTGATGATTCAGTAGTTAGAAATGTAACTACTTCACAGTCAGGTAGTATAACGGTAACAGGTTTGTCGGGTACTACTACTTATTATATAATTGCTACATTAACAAGTACAGCACCACCAGCGGCATGTACTACAAGAACAGCTAATTTCACTATAAATGAGCCTGTTAATCCGTTATCAGTAACTGGAGTAGAAAATCCAGCAGTAAGTTGTAATAATGGTTCAAATGCAACTATTACCGCAACACCAGCAGGTGGTTGGGGAGATTATGTGTATCAATTAGAATCACCAGTTGGTACAGTTGTACCTAGTTATACTTTTGCTGCTAACGGAAATAATAATGTATTCACTAATTTAGCAGCAGGTACTTATACAATTCGAGTTCGTGATAAAAATGGTGTAGCAGGAGTATATTGTGAAGCTACAAATCAAGTTGTAATAGCAAACCCTGCACCATTAACATTTACAGCAGTAGATACTGATAATTCTTGTGATCCTTCTGTAGGAGGAACTATAGCAGTTAATGTGACAAGTGGTGTAGGACCATATACTTACACGCTGTCTAATGGTACTGGAATAATACAAACGCAAGTAACAGCAGCTAATAATTATACATTTAGTAATTTAGTAGCAGATACTTACTCGGTAAATGTAGTAACTGCAAATGGTTGTACTTCAGCAGCAGGACCTGTAACAGGTTTAGTTATCAACCCTAATTTAGCGTTTACATTAACAGAAACGAAAAAAGTAGCATGTTCAGCAACACTACCAGCTACACCAGATGGTACAGTAAGTGTGCAGCTTTCTTCATGGGTAAGTGGT
>JAHDHE010000016.1:0-27896 GCA_020631475.1 Tenacibaculum sp.
AAAAGCATCCATATCAACATGAATAATTTTACGATATGGTGGTTGTAATTCCATTATAATTTTAATACTGATTAGATAAGTTTACTAAAACTTCAATTGCTTTAGCTTCATCTTTTTTATCAACAAAAATATGATCGTGGTAAAAACCAGCAATAATATTACAGCTAATATTGTATTTCGTAAGTTCGGAAGAGAAAGCAGCTGTTAACCCTACAGCATCTAAGGCAGAATGAATTTTTAAAGTAATCCATGATGCTATAAAACTATAAGTCAATTCTAAATTATCTGCAACTTCCTTTTCCAAAATTAAATTGATTCTTTCAGTTTCTTTGAACTGACCAATTATATTTTCTTTATTAATATTGGATATGTCTTTTACAGTAGTAAAAACATACTCTCCTTTATTTATAAAAGGTTTCATTTCTTTGATAAGTACTGATAATTTTTTTTCTCCAGACATACTATCTATTTTAGATAAAATTACAGTTTTTTTTAAAACAACTAAAGCTCTCAAGTGAGAGCTTTATAAAAAGTTATTTATGTGAAATTATATTTGTTTTACTTCTATAATATTAACAGGACACGCTTTTTTTGCTTCGTTAGAAACTTCAAAAATACTGTCGTCGTATGATTTTATAGTAAAGAAACCTTTCTTTTCTATAGCATGGAGTAAAACCGATTTACCGTCTTTTTTAGACATTTGAAATTGTGCTGGGGCTAGCTCTACACAATAGTTGCAACCAATGCATTTATTACGTTGTAAAGTAATTATTACCATTAGTTTTTAGAAAATTCGGTTTTTACAATTTTATACAGCTTGTCTGAAGGTCGAATTCTAAAATCTAGTTTCATAGTAACTTCATCACCTTTGGTGGCAGTTTGTGCTTCTTTATCGTTAACAAACATGCTCTTTAGCTTCATTTCTTTAGCACCTGTGGTAGGTCCAGTAATTAAAATAGTGTCACCCACAGCTAAATTGTATGCTTCTATTTTAAACTCACCAATTTCGACTTTTTGAAAGTAATGAACACCTTTACCTATATATACTTTCTTTTGAGTAGCATGCGAACCAGGTTCTTTACTCCACTCTCCTAGTTTTTGTCCTAAGTAATATCCATTCCAAAAACCTCGATTGTATATCTTTTCAAGCTCTTGCATCCAGCTAATTACTTTCTGTTTGTCGTAAGTTCCGTTATATAAGCTATCAATGGCATCTCGATAGCACTTAATTACTTTGGCAACATATTCAGGAGCACGTCCGCGACCTTCAATTTTTAATACTTTGATACCAGCATCAGCTACTTGATCTAAGAAATCAATAGTACATAAATCTTTTGGAGACATAATGTACTCATTGTCTAATTCCATTTCAAAACCAGATTCTTGATCGATTACTGTATATTTTTTACGACAATTTTGTTTACACGCTCCTCTGTTTGCAGAAGAATTATGTGAGTGTAAACTCATATAGCACTTACCGGAAACGGCCATACATAAAGCACCATGACCAAAAATTTCAATTTCTAACAAACGACCAGATGGTCCTTTGATTTCTTCTTTTTCTATTTGTTCCGTAATCTTTTTTACTTGACGTAAACTTAATTCTCTACTTAAAACGACAGTATCTGCAAACATTGCATAAAACTTTACAGTCTCTATGTTTGTTATATTGATTTGTGTTGAGATATGTACTTCCATACCTTCTACTCTAGCCATTGCTATTACAGCTTGATCCATTGCTATTACTGCAGTTATAGCTGCTTTTTTAGCTCTTTTAATAAGAGTTTTTACAATGGATAAATCATGATCGTAAATAATTGTATTCAGTGTGAGATAGGTACGAACGTTTTTTTCTTTACATCTTCGAGAAATTTCTTCTAAATCATCTAAAGTAAAATTTATAGAAGCTCTAGCTCTCATATTTAATTGTTCAACTCCAAAGTACACCGAATCACATCCATTATCTAATGCCGCTTGTAACGATTCAAAATTACCGGCGGGAGCCATTAATTCTATCTTCTGCATTATTTCTTGAACTTTAAGGCTTCTGAACGACCTTTTTTAAAGATCTTATTGCTTGCATGTTTTCCTTTACGTAACTCTTTTTGTTTTTCAAAAGGTAATTGAATTATTTCTTGGCATTCAGTAGAACATGTGTTTTCCATTTGTTCAGAACACTCATCACATTGTATGAATAATAAATGACAACCTTCGTTAGCACAATTTGTATGCTCATCACAAGGTTTTCCACATTGATGGCAATTAGAAATTACATCGTCGGTAATTCGTTCAGCTCTTCGGTGATCAAACACAAAGTTTTTACCAATAAACTTGTTTTCAATTCCTTCAGATTTTACTTGACGAGTATATTCTATAATTCCTCCTTCTAACTGAAAAACGTTTTTGAACCCTTTATGTTTGTAGTACGCAGAGGCTTTTTCGCAACGAATACCACCAGTACAATACATTAATAAGTTTTTATCTTCTTTATGATCTTTTAAATCTTCTTCAATAATATCTAAAGAATCACGAAAGGTATCAACATCAGGAGTTACTGCGCCATCAAAATGACCAATTTCACTTTCGTAATGATTACGCATATCAACACAAACCGTGTTTGGATTCGCCAACATTTCGTTGAATTCTTTTGCATTTAAATGCACACCTTTATTGGTTACATCAAACGTGTCGTCATTTAAACCATCTGCAACTATTTTGTTACGAACCTTAATTTTTAACTTTAAAAAAGATTTATTGTCTTGCTCAACAGCAACATTTAATCGAATATCTTTTAAAAATGAAATAGCATCTAATTGATCCTTTAGGGATAAGAAATTTTCGGAAGGAACAGATATTTGTGCATTGATACCCTCGTAAGAAACATAAGTTCTTCCTAAAACATCTAAAGCATCCCATTCAAGGAATAATTTATTTCTAAATAAAGTTGGATTTTCTATCTTAAAATATTGATAAAAAGAGATGGTTAAACGGTCTTTTCCCGCTTCGTCTATTAATTTAGCGCGTTCTTCGGCGCTTAACTTGTTGTACAGTTGCATGCTATACTTTTTTAGTTAAACAAAATATGTTGCGATTTTTAAAATCGATGCAAATGTACTATTTTTTTGATTTTTAGTGTTTAAAATATTACTTTTTACATTAAATGTGATGTTTTTTTAACTTTAACTAAAATTTTCAATAAAAACAGATACAACTAATTCGATTTTTTTAAACCTTTGTACTTCAACACAAAAAAAACAAAAATGAGAGTAGCAGTTGTAGGCGCTACCGGTATGGTAGGTAATGTAATGTTACAAATATTAGCAGAACGTAATTTTCCTGTTACAGAATTAATTCCTGTAGCATCAGAACGTTCGGTAGGAAACCAAATTGAGTTTAAAGGAACCAATTATACAGTTGTAGGTTTAGAAACCGCGGTTGAAATGAAACCAGATATCGCTTTGTTTTCTGCAGGAAGAAGTACTTCATTAGAATGGGCGCCAAAGTTTGCAGAAAACGGAACAACAGTTATTGATAATTCTTCTGCTTGGAGAATGGATCCAAGTAAAAAGTTAATTGTTCCAGAAATTAATGCATCTGAGCTAACAGAAGACGATAAAATAATAGCTAACCCTAATTGTTCAACCATACAAATGGTACTGGCATTAGCTCCGTTGCATAAAAAATATGGAGTGAATCGTTTGGTTATTTCTACCTATCAATCTATTACAGGAACTGGAGTAAAAGCAGTTCGTCAGTTAGAAAATGAAGCTAATGGAGTTGATGGAGAATTAGCGTATCCATATCAAATTCATAAAAATGCTTTACCTCATTGTGATGTTTTTGAAGAAGCTGGTTACACTAAAGAAGAGTTAAAGTTAGTACGAGAAACACATAAAATTTTAAGCGATCCAAGTATTGCAATTACAGCAACCTGTGTTCGAATTCCTGTAGTAGGAGGGCATTCGGAAGCTGTAAATGTTGAGTTTGATAATCATTTTACTGTAGAAGAAGTGCGTGAGATTCTATCTAAAACAGATGGAGTTACAGTACAAGATAACATAGAAAATAACGAATACCCGATGCCTTTTTATTCAGAAGGAAAAGACGATGTTTTTGTTGGTAGAATCCGTAGAGATTTATCTAGAGAAAATGCATTAAATATGTTTATTGTTTCTGATAATTTACGAAAAGGAGCAGCTACAAACACCATTCAAATAGCTGAATATTTAGTAGCTAATAATTTAGTTAAGGCATCAGCTATAGTTTAAAAATAAGTTTATAATATTATTAAAATCCTGTGCTTATTGGCACAGGATTTTTATTTTTGGAAGATGAACAAAAAACAAGTTATACAAAACACTATTGATTTTGTAAAGAAGACATTAAAAGGAGCAGAAGGAGGGCATGATTATTTTCATATTGAAAGAGTGTATAAAAATACTTTATTAATAGCAAAAAACGAAGATGTTGATGTTTTTATAGTGTCTCTTGGTGCATTATTACATGATATTGCTGACAGTAAATTTTATAATGGAGATGAAACTGTAGGTCCAAAAAAAGCGAGAGCGTTTTTAGAAAAAGAAAATGTTTTAGAAGAGGTTATAGTTCATGTTGAAAATATCATTAAAAATATATCTTTTAAGGGAGGGAATTTTGAGCAATCTTTTAAGTCTCCTGAACTAGATGTAATTCAAGATGCTGATAGATTAGATGCCATTGGAGCTATTGGTATTGCTCGTTGTTTTAATTACGGAGGGTTTAAAAACCGTGAGTTATACAATCCTGATGTTTTGCCAAACTTAAATATGACAAAAGAAGAATATAAAAACTCTAAAGCTCCAACAATTAATCATTTTTACGAAAAATTATTACTTTTAAAAGACAAGATGAACACAAGAACAGGTAAAAAAATTGCAGAAGAAAGACATCTGTTTATGGAGACCTTTTTAAATCAGTTTAAAAATGAATGGAATGGAAAGAAATAGTGTGTTTGATTATATAAATTTAATAAAATCATTTTTTTTTATAACAAAATGGCAATAAAATTTGGTTATTGTTTAAATTAATATATATTTGTTTCAGACAATAAAATAAACCCCTTATTAATTGTTTATTCCCTTAAGTAATAAAAAAAGCATCTAAATTTTTAGATGCTTTTTTTGGTGCTTATAAATTCTATTTTTTTAATAAAAGAAGTAGAGGGAATAATTGTAATTTTTCCTTCGCAAAACAAAAAGACCACTTCTTTAGTTTTTCCGATTAAATTACCTTTAATTTTTTCATTATCAGCATATAATAATTGTATTTCGTTGTTGTTTGATTTAACTTTAGTGTAGTTTTTTTCGGCTAAATTAGAAGAAGCATAAAAAAGTAATGAAATTAGTAAAAGCACAAAAGTTATTCTTACGTAACTGTTAAACCAAGATTTTTTAGACATTCCAAAATTTGCAATATGATAAAGCTTTGGCCACTTTCTCATAAGTTTATCTAAAGAATGACCTAAGTATAAAGATAAGGAGATTAATACTAAAGCTCCGATAATGCTAAAATCTTTAAAAGGAGCGATTAAGAAATCAAAAATATCGGCATATTGAAAAATATTAATTCCAAATATTTTGTATCGATGATATTCAAATAGCATTCCTATAGCAACCATTGTTGCATATGCTAAAGGAACGATTCCTTGTATTTGACTTAATATGTTTTCTTTTTGCTTCATTATTTTAATTTGTTTAGTTCGGTTGTTGTTACTTTTACAATAGATTTTGGCATTTTGTGAGTTAGTTCATCAAAAATAAATTTTGTTTCTGGATTAAAATGTCCTAGAGTTTCATATTCAAAACATAGTTTGGTAAATAAACCTAAATATTGATAATTAGAATCTTGAATCATTAAATTGATATCATCAATATTTACATTTTTATATGAATTGTCTCTACTATAAATTCCCATTAACCTTAATACAGCTACTTCAATGTCTTTTTCTTTTCCATTAGACATTAATCTTTGATAACGTTTTCTATCTGTAAAAAATGTTCCTGTTTTTGATGGAATTGTTGTTGCTAAAAAAATTCCTAAAGAGCCTGTTGCTATTATATTTAGTGTTTTTTCTACAGAGGTGTTAAATAGATACACAATAAGTAGGCAGATAACAGCTAAAACGAGTGAAACTATTGGTCCTGCTAAAATTAAATTTGCGAATTTTTTTATGTTTTTTGGATTATCATCTACAGGTAGTGTTGCAGCAACACCACCGTAATAAGCTAAATTTGTATTAAAATAAACTTTTATTTTATGGTTCTCTCGCTTAATTCCCAATGGACCAACAACAAATAAATGAAATTTAAACCCCTGAATTAAACCAGTAATTAAATGACCTAATTCGTGAGTACCAATTACAAAAAACATAATAAAAATAACTTCAATAATTTTAGTTGCCATAATTTTTAAAAATAGAGTTGAACAATAATATATTTAACAGCAGCTAAAATCATTGCAGATATAAATATGAATAACTGCTTTAGTTGCTTTTTGCTTGTTTATTTTTGAGAGGGTTTATTATCCTTAAAAAATTGACCTAAGATTACATAGTAAATTGAAATGACTAATATAACAAACCAACATTTTACGGTTATAGATTGCATGTTTAACCAGTAATCTAAAATAATTTCTGATCCAATAAAGATTGTTAATATAGCAATCAATCCAATTCTTTTTTTGGTTATTAATGTTTTCATTTTTTTTAGTTTAAAAAATTGACAAAATAAAATTGGTAATAAACACAACACTTTCTATAATTGTTTTAATAATAACAGATATCATATTTTTTATTTTTATTGGATTTCTCCGTTTTTAATAATAATTGTTTCAGAGTTATTTCCGTTTACAAACTCTAATTCTAACAAATCAACTTTGTTGAAGCCTTTTATTTTTGATAATAATAAATCTTGAATTTTTTCTGCCTCTTTTTTTACAGAAGAAAACTTACAATCTACCAATTGATATTCTCCTTTTTCAGTACTTAATCCATTAGATCCGAATTGAACTCCTTTCGCATAAATAATTTGATTTACTTCTTTACAATCACAATTGTTTTTTAATACTTGTGTAATGCTTTTAGGTCTGTCCGTGCTTTTTATTGCTGAACCTACTGTATATCCAAATAACCCGCCAAGGCATAAAAATAAGATGATTCTTGCTACTGCTTTTGTAGAATTTTTCATGATTAAAATGTTTTTTATTTGATTTCTGAAACAAAGATTTAACTTAAAAAAGCTTTTTACAAGTAAAGTAAGCCCAGTTTTAGGAAAATAGGGTTGTTTTTAGTTGGTTTAAAACACTGTTTACTAGTGTTTTAATTGTTTTTTAATAATTTAGGAATTGATTGTAAATAAGAAAGCCTAAATTCATAAATTTAGGGTTCGAAACGGTATTTTTTGAAAATTTTTTAAGAAATAGAATTCAATTTTTTAATATAAACAGAAGGCAATAAACCTGTTCTTCTTTTAAAGTATTTGGTAAAAGAATCTGGACTTTTATATCCGATATCTTCAGAAATAGATTGTATAGAATATGATCTAAACCTTGAATCTTCTTTTAGTTTTAAAATTACATAATTGATTCTTAAATCATTTATATAAGTGTTAAAATTCTTTTGATAATGCGCATTAATTACTTTAGATAAATACGAAGTGTTTGTTTTAATTTTCTTGGCTACATTATAAGAATTACATTCTTGTTTTAAGTAATAGTGTTGCTCTTCTATTTTTTGTAAACCTGCTAAAATTTCATCAAAAGTATCTTTATTAATGTCAGAATTAGATTTTTCTTCTAAAATAGCATCTTTAGTGTCTATTAACTGCTGTTGCTCTAAAGATTCTATTTTTTGTAAT
Source organism: Tenacibaculum sp. (assembly GCA_020631475.1). GTDB lineage: Bacteria > Bacteroidota > Bacteroidia > Flavobacteriales > Flavobacteriaceae > Polaribacter. The sequence continues at coordinate 7,893 of JAHDHE010000016.1, forward strand.
AATTCATCAAATTTTTCTGCGTTATCTTTCCTTTTTTTAGATAAACTAAATAAATATAAAAGCAATAAAGCAATTAGAATAGATCCGCCAATTACTATGAAAGAAATATTTCTTTTTTGTTTTTGCTTTTCAATTTCTAAACTAAAAACTTCTTTGTTATGAAAGGTATCTATAATCTTTTTTCTATTCTTTTCTAAAGATGTTTGATTTAAAACATACTTTTCAAAATATTCATTTGATTTTTCTAAGTTTCCAGCTTTTTTATAAATTTTAGCTAAGGTCTTATAATCTTCAACAAGATTAAACTCTTTGGTTTTTGTTAATCCAATTGCTATACCTTTTTGCATAACTACTGCAGCAGAATCGTACTTTCCTAAACCTTCATAAGCTTCTGCTAACTCTTTGTAATAGTAATATCCTCCTGAATTCGAATCGTATTCGTAGCTTAATTTTTTTAATAATTTTATTTCAGATAAAGCTTCTTTATATTTTTTCTCTGCAATTAAAACCCTGTTTTTTTGAGTTAGATAGTTAAGTTTAATTAAATCGTTAATAGTATCTAATCCTATGCTTTTAAGTTGTTTTAAAACAATTTTTGCAGAATCAATTCTTTTTAGTTTTAGGTGAGTTCCACTAATACTTATTAAAGTTAATGAGCTATTAAAACGTTTGTTTAACTCATCAATATCTTTTGCTTCTTGAAGTCTTTTATAGCCTTTTTTATATTCTGATAATGCTTTTTTATACTCATTTGCATTAAAATACATTCCGCCAATAAGTACAGGTATAACTGCATTGTAGAATTGTAAGTTTTCTTTTTTAGCGATAGCTTCACTTTTAGAAAAATAATCTAAACCAATTTTTGTTTCTCCAATAGCAGCATAACTATTACCTAGCTGTACTAAAATTTCTATTTGAGTAATTTTTCTTGAATTTAACTCATCTTTTTCTTTATCGCTAAAATTATATTTATTGTAGAGTTCTAATTCTCTTTGAAAAGATTTTATGGCTGTAAAATGCTCTTGAATAAACTGACTTTGTCTACCAATTGTATGTAAGAATCCTATAATTCGAGCAGTATCTTTTTGTTTTTCAGATAAAACAAGCATTTTATTTATAAGAACAAGCTGACTTCTTGTATCTGTCTTTAACAATAAAGAGTCTCCAAAGGTTCTTAGTTCTTTAAGGTAAATACTATCTTGAGTAATTTGTGCAGAGGTAGTAAAAGCCAAAAAGAAGAAAAAATAAAAAAATGTTTTATGAAGCTTCATATTTTATGCTCCAGGAAATTTAGGTTTTCTTTTTTCTAAAAAAGCAGTAGTTCCTTCTTTAAAATCTTCTGTACCAAAGCAATCTCCAAATTCAGCTATTTCAGTTTCATAACCGTTTACACCGTCTTTAAAATTGTCATTTACAGCTCTTATAGCTGCGCTAATAGCAACAGAAGAATTTCTCATAATCTTTGAAGCTAATTTTTCAGCTAAAGGCATTAGTTCTTCTAACGCAACAACATGGTTTACTAAACCACAATTTTTAGCGTCTTCGGCAGAGATCATACCAGCAGTCATAATTAATTCCATCGCTTTTCCTTTACCAACTAATTGAGGTAAACGTTGTGTACCACCATAACCAGGAATTACTCCTAAAGATACTTCTGGTAAACCCATTTTTGCATTATCAGAAGCTACTCTAAAATGACTTGCCATAGCAAGCTCTAAACCTCCACCTAATGCAAAACCATTAACCGCAGCAATTACAGGAGTTGATAAGTTTTCTACTAAATTAAATAAAGATTCTTGCCCCAATCTTGCTAATCGACCACCTTCCTCTATCGAGAAATTAGCAAATTCAGAAATATCTGCTCCTGCTACAAAAGCTTTTTCACCACTACCAGTAATGATAATTACTTTTACATTCTTATCATCTTCTAAAGTTTCAAAAGCGGTGCTTAATTCTGCAATAGTAGCTGAATTTAATGCGTTTAGTTTTTTAGGTCTGTTAATTGTAATTGTTGCTAATCCGTTAGTGGTATCAACTAAAATATTTTCAAAATTCATTTGACTAAGTTTTTGGTAAAATTACCGTAAAAACGGTTCCAATTCCTTCGGTAGAAGTGAAATTGATTGAACCATCATACGCTTCAATTATATTTTTTATCATTGGTAAACCTAAGCCCATTCCACTTGTTTTTGTGGTGAATTTAGGTTCGAAAATTAATTCTTTGTTTTTATATGTAATTCCTTTTCCGTTATCAGATACTGTAATTTTAACATTGTTACCTTCTGATGAAACTTTTACTTCTATTCTAGGTGCAACTTCATCCTTTTTTATTGCCTGAGTTGCGTTTTTAATAAGGTTTGTTAAAATTCTAATTAATTGTGTTTTATCTAGGTTTGCATATATTTCAGATTCTTGTGGTATATAATGAATATAATCTTCAGTAAAAATATCTAAAGAGTGTTTTACAACATCAACCACATTTAGTTTTTCACGACGTTGCGTAGGCATTTTAGCAAAGTCTGAAAAAGCAGATGCTATTGAGCTCATTACATCTATTTGCTGAATAAGTGTTTCACTATATTCAGACATTTTTTCTTTGATATTTGGGTCTTCAGGATTAAACCTTCTGTCAAAACTTTGAACAGATAGACGCATAGGTGTTAGCGGGTTTTTTATTTCGTGCGCAACCTGTTTTGCCATTTCCCTCCAAGCTTGTTCACGCTCACTTCTTGCCAACCGAACTGCACTTTCTTCTAATTGATCTATCATATTATTGTAAGAGTCAACTAAAGAGTTTATTTCTGAACTAGCAGAATTTAATGTGATTTTTTCGTTTCGTTTGTTTAAACGAGTTTCTTTAATTTTTTGTGAAATCGTTTGAATTGACCTAGTAATATAACTTGATAAAAAGTAAGCTAAAGCAATTGCGATAATGAACATTAAAAGATATACTAAAGATAATCTAGATATAAACTCTCTAAGCTCTTTTTTTTGTTCCTCGTTGTCTTGAGCTATTTGTAATTCTAAAATTCCTATTCGCTTAAAACGAATATCATTTATATAGGTATATGAAGATTGATAGGTGATGCCTTTAACGATATCTGTTTTAGGAATTCTATGATTTGAGTTTTTAGCAAGTTCAACTATAATTTCTTTGGGTAAATCTTCACCTTCTTTTTTATCAAAATTATATGGAATAGATGATTTTAGTAGATTGCCATTCATGTCATACATAGAAATGGTAAGTTTATGTACATACGCAATGTCGTAAATTCTATCCTGAAAAATTTTAGCTAAATTATTGGTGGTAACAGGGTAAGTTGTTTTACGTTTTAGCTCAATTTCTATGTCTTGTTTAGTTGAAGCTTCTTTACGTTCAAAACGAGAAGCATTGTAGTCTTTTGTTTGTTCATCGTATTGGTAAATGGTTACCAATACAATTAAAATAGATGCCAATAATACTAAAAGTATCATTGACAAGAATATTCTAATTCTTAGCGATATATTATTAAAGTTTAGCAAATTTTATAGTTCTATTCTTTTCGATTTCATTATTAAAATATCATCAAACTCTCCATCATTATCCCAATCGTAAATTACTTTTCCGGTAAAACCCTGCTTTGTTTTAGTAATTAAATACCAAGCTTGTACTTGTTTACCAAGATATGGATAATCTACATATAAGCTATCACCTTTTGTTTTCCAAGTTCCGTCAGTTTCACCAACTTTTTTGCCATCTGGTTGTTTAAACCAAGCAGAAAATGTTCCGTCGCTTTTATAAGTTGATTGTGCTCTACCAACATTTGGTTTGCTAAAATCATCTTCGAAAACAGAGGTGCTGTCTGTTTTATTAACAGTAGGCATTTTAATTTTTATATATTCAGTTTGCCAATTACCAATCATAAAATCATTCAGTGATTTTTTTTCTTGTTTACAGGCAGCAAAAAGCATTCCGAAAATAAAGGCGAAAAGTATAAGTTTTGATTTCATAATTAAGCTTGAATTTTTTCTTCCTTACTATGCAAAAGACGCGTTAATTTTATTGATAAATCTAATAAAATAATTTTAGCATTTCCGTTTCGTTCAATATGATATTGAGCATCACTCACTTCTTTTTCGATAGTTAAGATGTTACCACTGTGAATAAAAGGAGCAAATTTTTCTAATTTAAAATTATTGGTTTTTGTTTCCAAGAAGACTAAATCTGGAGTTCCGTAATTTAGCAATAATGCTTGTCTGAAAAACTGTAAACAATATTGCAAAAATTGTTTTTGAGTTTCACGTCCCGATTTGGCTATAGCTTCAGACCACCCGATTAAATCTTGAATAACTGCCGCATTTCCTTTAGCTTTAAAAGCTGCACTAATCCAAGTAATAAACCATTCTTCAAAAATTAAATCGTTAGAATCATTATTTAAAAGATGAAGTGCTTTGTTGTAATTTCCTTCAGATTGATGTGCAATTTTTATAGCTTCATTTTCTGAAACATTTTCGTTTTTAACTAAAGTTGTTGCAATATCGCTATCACCTAATGAAGGAAAGTGCAGTGCTTGACATCTAGATTTTATAGTGTTTATAATCTGCTCTTCATCTTCGGTAACCAATAAAAATATAGTTTTACTTGGTGGTTCTTCAATAAGTTTTAATAATTTGTTGGATGCTGCAATGTTCATTTTTTCAGCCATCCAAATAATCATCACTTTAAAACCTCCTTCGTACGATTTTAACTGTAGTTTTTTAACAATATCTTCAGCCTCATCAACACCTATTTGTCCTTGTTTATTTTCAACACCAATGTGTTGTAGCCAATTAAATAAATTTCCATAAGGCTGCTCATCAATAAAAATTCTCCAATCATTTAAAAATAAATTACTAACAGGATGTCTTTTTACGTTATCATTTGTAGTAACAGGAAAAGCAAAATGTAAATCAGGATGCTGTAATTTGTTACATTTTATGTTACAAGCTTCGGAATTGGTTGATGAGTTACATAGCAAATATTGAGCATAAGCAATAGCCATTGGTAAGGTTCCACATCCTTCTTTTCCAATAAAAAGTTGTGCATGAGGAATTCGGTTATTTTCAGCGGATTGCTTTAAGTGCTTTTTAATATGTTCTTGCCCTATGATTTGATCGAAAGTCATACAGCAAATATAAGATTTCATAGATAGAGGACAACCTATAAATTAAAACTTGAGAATGATGGATGTATATTGTTTAGAATCATTCTATTTTAGTATATTTGCAAGCTAACTTATACTAGTTTTTTTGAGCACAATTGCAACATTACACATCGGAGAAAAAGGAATTATATCTGAAGAGAGTTTAGATAATATTCCTTTAAAATTATTAGAAATGGGATGTTTACCTGGTACAGAGGTAGAGTTACTGCAAGTTGCTCCGTTAAAAGACCCTATGTACATCTGTGTAAATGGCAGTCATTTGGCTATTAGAAAAGAAACCGCTTCTCAAATTATAATTTCTAAACTATAACTGATGAGTAATCGTATAAAAGTAGCTTTAATTGGAAATCCGAATACTGGAAAAACTTCATTATTTAATCAATTAACAGGATTAAATCAAAAAGTAGGTAATTACCCTGGGGTAACAGTAGATAAAAAACAAGGGGTTTGCAAATTACCTAATAATCAATCAGCAATTATTACCGATTTACCGGGTACTTACAGTATCAACCCTACATCAATCGACGAAAGTATTGTTTTAAAAACTTTAATGAGTTCTCAAAGTAATGAGCAACCAGATGTTATTGTTATTGTTGCTGATGTTGAGAATTTAAAGAGAAATTTATTGTTGTTTTCTCAAATTCAAGATTTAGGAATCCCAACAATTTTAGCCTTAAATATGGCTGATCAATTACAGAAAAAAGGAATTTCGATTGATGTTGCTGGACTTGAAAAAGAACTACAAACAAAAGTAATTTTAGTATCGGCAAGAAATAATGAGGGAATAGATGATTTAAAAACTGAAATAATAAATTACTCATCAATAAAGCCAGTTACAAACTTTAAGGAAGTATCTGATAAAATTGACGAAGAGTATTTTGAAAAATTATCAGAAATAAGTAGCAGGTTTTCAACCTATGAATTGTGGATGTTGTTAACTAAACAGCATACAATATTACTTTCTGAAGAAGAGAAAGCAGCAATGCAATCTTTTGGTCACGATGTTTCTAAACAGAAGAAATATCAGCATAAAGAAACGATATATCGATATCAGAAAATAAATTCAATTTTAAAGAAAACTTATAAGGTTGATCAATCTAAAGCAACCGATTTACGTAGTAAATTAGATAAAGTTTTTACTCATAAAATATTCGGTTACATCATTTTCTTCGGATTATTGTTGTTAATTTTTCAATCAATTTTCGATTGGGCATCAACTCCAATGGATTTTATAGATGGTCTTTTTGCTGATATTTCAACGTATGCAAAAAATAACCTTCCAGCAGAAATGTTTACCGATTTATTAACTGATGGAGTTATTCCTGGAATCGGAGGAGTTGTAATCTTTATTCCTCAAATTGCTATTTTATTTTTGTTTATAGCCATTTTGGAAGAAACTGGTTATATGAGTAGAGTAGTGTTTTTAATGGATAAAATTATGCGCCGTTTTGGAATGAGTGGAAAAAGTGTAATTCCATTAATTTCGGGTACCGCCTGTGCAATACCAGCAATTATGGCAACCAGAACTATTTCTAGTTGGAAAGAGCGCTTAATTACAATTTTAGTTACACCATTTACCACATGTTCTGCACGATTACCAGTGTATGCTATTTTAATAGCATTGATAATACCTGATACTAAAGTATTTGGGTTTTTAAATTTACAAGGAGTAACCTTATTAGGCTTGTATTTATTAGGATTTTTAGCAGCAATAATATCCGCATATATTTTACATAAAACATTAAAAATAAAAAACACATCGTTTTTTGTAATCGAGATGCCAAATTATAAGTTGCCATCGGTAAAAAACGTATTTTTTGATGTTTTAGAGAAAACAAAAGCCTTTGTTTTTGGAGCAGGAAAAATCATCTTAGCAATTTCTATTGTACTATGGTTTTTAGCATCACACGGACCATCATCATTTAAAAATGCTGAAAAAAATGTGATTGAAAATGTAGCAAATCAAGGATTGTCTGAAAATGAATTAGCACAAAAAGTAGCTTCAGCTAAATTAGAAAAATCGTATATTGGAATAGCAGGAAAAACAATTGAACCTGTTGTTAAACCATTAGGTTATGATTGGAAAATCGGAATTGGATTAATAGCATCTTTTGCCGCTCGTGAAGTTTTTATTGGTACACTAGCTACTATTTATAGTGTAGAAAATAATGATGAAGATATATCTACAATAAAAGAAAAAATGGCTTCTGAGATTAACCCAATTACAGGAGAAAAACGGTTTAATTTCGCAACAGGTATCTCATTGTTATTGTTTTATGCCTTTGCAATGCAATGTATGGCAACATTGGCAATTGTAAAACGTGAAACAAAAAGCTGGAAATGGCCTATAATACAATTAGTAGGTATGGGAGTATTAGCGTATTTATCAGCTTTCATAGCGTATCAAATTTTAAAATAATGCAAGAAGTTATTACATATATAGTCGTTGTTTTAGCAGTTGTTTTTTTAGTAAAGAAATTCTTTTTTAAAACAAAAAAAGACGGTCATTGTAGTACTGATTGCAACTGTGATTAAAAAATTAAACCACTTTTGTTTGTATCAGATTTTATAAATAATGTAGTTTTGTGGTATTATAATTGATATCGAATACAAGTTATAATTGATTAAAAAACTTTACATGAAAAAAATACTTTTAGTAGCTGTAGTCTTTATCAGCTCATTTACACAAGCACAACAAGAAATAAAAGTTGATTTGTTAGACGCATTGGCTTTTAAAACAATAGAGTTTTCTTACGAATATTACACAAGCGAAAGCTCATCTGTAGGTATATCAGCATTGTTTAATTTCGAGAAAAAATCTGCTGATTTTAAGTATAATGAAGAACGTATGATTACTCCTTTTTTTCGTCATTATTTTACAAATAACGCTACTTGGAATTATTTCGGAGAGGTTTTTTTAGGGATTAACACAGGAGAAAAAAATAATATCGAATATACTGATGGAGCTTTAGGATTAGCAATAGGATCTAAATATGTATCTTCTGGTGGTTTTGTAGTTGATGTATATGGAGGTTTAGGTAGAAACATGTTTTCTTCAAACTCACGATCAATAGTGCCAAGAGTAGGAATTAATTTAGGATATAGATTTTAATAGATTACCCTTTCATCAATAAAATTATTGAGAATAGCGGTTTAACTTTCAGTTAAGTCGCTATTTTTTTGAATTAAATTAATAATAACAAAACTCAAAATAGCTGGTAAAACCCACCCTAAATGATAGTTAGCCAGCGGGATTAAATCTTTAACACCAGTTAAACTTTCTTTAGAAACAATAAATCCTAAAAAATCTGGAATACTAAAAATAAAAGTAACCAAAACCACTGCTTTAAAAACTATTGGAGAAGCCCATTTTTCGGGTAAAACGTTTAATAGAATTAGTACAATTGTTATTGGGTAAATAAACATTAAAATTGGTAAGGCAATTACAATTATAGAATGGAAATCCATTTGACCAACTAAAACACCAATTAAACAGGCTGTAATAGCAGTAATTACATAGGCTTTTTGCGATTCTTTAAATAAGCCTTTAAAATAGTCTGCAGTTCCTGTAATAATACCAACCGCAGTTGTAAAACAAGCTAATGCAATTAGTATACTTAAAAAGGCATTTCCAATATTTCCTAAAGTCGCAATACTAATTCCTCGTAGTAAATTTGCTCTTTGCATATCGCCACTCAAAGTACTATCAACTAAAATTTCGGAACCAAAGAAAGCTCCAACAGAAATTAAACCTGCGTAAATTCCAAAAAGACCAATACCAGCAATAATTCCTGCTTTTTTAATCAGTTCTTTTTTATCTTCAAAAGAATTGTGCCCTTTTAACTTTAAAGAAATAATAACTACACCACCAACTACAACTGCGCCAATAGCATCAAAAGTTTGATATCCTTCTAATAAACCAGCAACAATTGGTGTAGTAAATTTGCTTGGATTCATAAGCATATCGCTCGAAAATAAACCGATTCCAATCACTAAAACTAAAATCAAAACTATAAATGGTGTAAGATATTTACCAATAAGGTTTAAGATTTTAGATCGATTTAAAACAAAGACCAAAACCAACGAAAAATAAACACAACTTGTTAGTAACGGACTTGTTCCAAAAAACGGATGAATAGCAATTTCGTGTGTTGCAGAGGCAGTTCTTGGAGACGGAATAGCAATAGAAATAACGTAAACAATAATGCAATAGATTAAACTAAATGTTGGTGATACTTTTTTACCAAAATCGTATAAAGTTCCTTGTAATTTAGAGTGAGCTAAAATTCCGGTAATTGGAATTATTACCGCAGTAACCATAAAGCCAACAGTTACCCAGACCCAATTTTCGCCCGCACTATATCCTAATAATGGTGGTAATAATAAATTTCCTGCTCCGAAGAATAGAGAAAAAAGAGCAAATCCTGTGATAAAAACCTCTTTAGTTTTATTCATGTTTAATGATTTTTAGAATTAAAAAATAGCAGAAATTTAAAAATATATATGCTATTCCCATAAATATTAGAACAAATTTTATTGATGCAAAATAAAAAGCAAGCGACGTCCAAAATTGATCGATATTACCTAAAAGTAATTGTATTAATCCAACATTTTCAATGGCATCAAATAAGGCTGTGAAAAACTGTGCAAAAATGATGTAAACTCCAATGTTGTAAAAAGAATGATTACCCCATAGTTTTTGATTTAACTTATGGATTAATACCGCAATTAAAACAGGGTATAGTAACATAAATAGATAGTCTAAGCCTAAACTAAGTCCCGCACTAATTTTTGACTTTAAATTCCAAGAATCTAAAATAGCTTTAGAATCTTCAATATTATTTACTAATTGAAAAGAAATAATTCCGTTTTTACAGATGTCGTTTTTTAGAAAACTATCGAAATAAATCATAAAAAATCCAACAAAAATTGTGGCAAAAAGAATAAAAAAAGTAAATCTTTTTTCAGCTTTTTTTGATAGATAAGAAAACGGAGAGGTTAACATGAATTTAGAATAAAAACTAGCGAAAGATACATATTTTTGCAAGATGCAAGACTTTATCAATTATAAAAATAGTAAAATAACGTATTCAGATGTTGGAAAAGGAAATACAGTAGTTTTACTTCATGGCTTTCTTGAAAACTCAACAATGTGGAATGATATTGTTGATGAGTTATCTATAAGAAACCGCGTGATTTGTATAGATTTATTAGGTCATGGAAATACAGATTGTATCGGTTATGTTCATACTATGAATGATATGGCAGAAGCTGTAAAACAAGTTTTAAAAAGCTTAAAAATCCGTCGATCAATTTTTATAGGACATTCTATGGGAGGTTATGTTGCATTAGCTTTTGCAGAGAAATTTTATAAGAATATAAAAGGATTATGTTTGTTAAATTCTACTGCCCAAGCTGATAATGAAGAACGAAAAGAACTTCGTAAAAGAGCTTGTGAAATGGCTCAAAAAAACCATGAGCCACTTATAAAAATGTCGATTACTAACTTGTTCTCAGAAAACAAACGATTAGAATTAACAAAAGAAATAGAGCAAGTAAGAAATGAAGCTTTAAAAGTTACAGTTAGAGGGTACATAGCAGCGAATGAAGGAATGCGTTTGCGTGAAAATAAAGAAGCTGTTTTAGAAACTATTGATAAAAAACTGATAATTGTTGGAAAAAAAGACCCAGTTTTAAATTATGAATCAATTTTTGATGAAGCTAAAAGAACAAACACACCTTTAATCAATCTCCCAAACGGACATATGAGTCATCTAGAAGATAAAGAAGAAACAATTAAAATATTGAAGAGTTTTATAAAGAAATAATGGCATAAAAATTGTTTGAACTGTAGCTTAAATTTTAAAACTAAACATTAAGTTATGAAAAACAAATTATTACTACTATTTACAGCTTTTTTATTAAGTACATCAGGTTTATTTGCTCAAGGAAATGGAGAGTTAAAAAGTATGTTTAAAACAGATTTTAATTTTACAGGTTTAGGTTTTGCTTACGAAATTCCTTTGTCAAAAAAATGGTCGGTAGATTTAAGTGCAGGAATTGGAGCTTCTGCAAATGTAGACGATTCATATAGAGGTCGTTGGGATATAGCTAAGTCGCCATCAACATATTTTAAATCAGAATTTAAGTACAATTATAATGTCCAAAAAAGGTTTAAGAAAGGAAAAAACACTATAAATAATTCAAGTAATTATTTAGCACTTCAAACAAAGTATATTACACCAAGGCTTAGTAAGGATACAAGTTTATACGCATTTCCAGCACATAATGTTTTAGCAACCGAAATACATTGGGGTTTACAACGATCTTTAGGGGGTAATTGGTTGTTTAATTTTCATGCAGGACTTGGTGTTGCTAAAGATTTTGATTTAGGGGGTATAAAGAGTTTAACAAATTTATATTTGGCTTTAGGATTAAAATTATCATATATAATTTTTTAAATAACAAAACTCCATCAAAACAGATGGAGTTTTTCTTTTTTGTAATTTCGCCAAAAATCAACCTATCATGAGAATTCATCATTTAGCAAAAGAAAATTCAATCCTTAACAAGTTTTTAGCTGAAATTAGAGATGTACATATTCAAAAAGATTCGATGCGTTTTCGTAGAAATATAGAGCGAATTGGTGAGGTTTTAAGTTATGAGTTAAGTAAAGAACTTTCTTTTGAAAACAAGGAGGTAGAAAGTCCATTAGGAGTTAAACAAACCAATTTACCAGTAAACGATGTGGTTTTGTGTTCTATTCTTAGAGCGGGACTTCCTTTACATAACGGATTGTTAAATTATTTTGACGATGCTGAAAATGCTTTTATATCAGCTTATCGTCATCACCCAAATAATGATGAAGAATTTGAGATAGTTGTTGAGTATTTTGCTTCGCCTTCTATTGATGGAAAAACCTTGTTGTTGGTAGATCCGATGTTAGCAACAGGACGATCTTTAGTAGCAGTTTATGAGGCTATTAAAAAATACGGAACACCTAAAAATATTCAAATCGTTTCGGTTATAGGTTCAGCTGAGGGTGTAGATTATATCAAAGATCACTTTCCTGAAAATACCGATTTATGGATTGCAGATATTGATAAAGATTTAAATGATAAAGGATATATTATTCCTGGTTTGGGGGATGCTGGCGATTTAGCATTCGGAACAAAAATGTAACTACAATAAAAAACTTACGAAAGACAGAGCTAAAAACAGTATTAAAATAATATCTGTTAATAATTTCTTTTTTATCATTTCTAATCCGTTGGTTAAAACAACTGCTGTAGGAAAGAATAAAAATAGTAATTCACTAATTTTTCTGTCATTAACAAAAGCGATTAAAACGGTAGCAGAAACTAAATGAATTAGAATTAAAATCCAGTTTTTTCGAAACTTATTTTTTACAGCCAAAGTTTTAGGTGTTTTTAAAAATAAAGCAAAAACTGTACAAAGCCCGATAAAAATAATTGGAGGTAAATATTTATTGGTTAGATAAAACTCAAAGTTATAATCAATACTCCAGTTAAAAAGTTGGTTAAATTTTTCTGTTTTATCGTACCAAAAGCAATACGTAAAATATAAAAAAACAGGAGAGAAAAAACCTATTAGCGGTGTAAGAAGTGTTTGATAAGTAAAACGTTGATGTAGATATATCGAAGCGTATAAAAGAAACCCAAAAAGAGCAGTTAATGGTTCAATTAAAAACGAAATACCAAGCCATAAACCACCATCAAATATTTTATGCAAGGTGTTTTTAGAAGTTTGTAAACTATATACCTTTCTTAAAAATAATAGTACAGTTAAATTGGCGTAGAACGTATTATTAATGTTAATCGTTTCAATAAAAAAACCAATAAGTACTACAAAAAATAAGAAAGCATAAGAATTATCAAATGTTACCTCGTTTTTGGCAATAATAAAATTAAAAACAGAAAAAACAACAATAAACCAAACTAACTCTTTTAAAATTTCAAGAGAAAATTCTTTAGAAAAAGTAGCCAAAGTAAAATAGCATAAAAACAAAGCAAAGAGTACTATAAAATTTACTGGTTTAGATTTACCGAAAAAATTGGCTAACATGGTTTCTTTTTATATTTTTGCAAACGTAAAGATAATCAAGTTATGTTAGGATTAAATATTTTTAGATTAATAGGAGATTTTTTTGAGGTTTTATTCATTCCATTTAAATGGTTGCGTTTAGATGTTGCAAAAGGAGCTGCAGGATGGTGGACTTCGAACACTGTTAACTGGTTATTCTTATTAATCTTAGTGGTTTTATTTGCTTACTGGATGACACAATGTGCTACATTCTTACGTGAAGGAACAGAAGATAGAGCTTAATAGTTACCACATTGGGAAGCAAAAACAAATTAAAACGTTTCAAAGAAAATGAAACGTTTGCTAATGTACTTCAACCATCAAGAGAAGAGGTTACTAGTAATTTTTCTTTAAAAGGAAAATGGAACACTTTTTTTAAAAACGATAACCCTATTGTTTTAGAATTAGGTTGCGGTAAAGGTGAATATACAATAGCATTAGCAGAGAAAAATCCAAATAAAAATTTTATAGGAATAGATATTAAAGGTGCACGGTTTTGGCGCGGAGCTAAAACTGCTATCGAAAACGATATGCAGAACGTTGCCTTTATTAGAACTCAAATAGAATTGGTAGATTATATTTTTGCTGAAAATGAAGTAGATGAAATCTGGATTACTTTTCCAGATCCGCAAATAAAATACCAGCGTACAAAGCATAGAATGACCAATGCTACTTTCTTAAAAAGATATCATACTATTTTAAAAGAAGGAGGAATAATGAATTTAAAAACCGATAGCGAATTTATGCACGGTTATACTTTAGGTTTGTTACATGGAGAAGGTCATGAAATTTTACACGCAAATCATAATGTATATAAGAACGAAGGAGCTCCAGAAGAGGTAACTTCTACACAAACTTTCTATGAAAAACAATATTTAGAAATCGGAAAACCGATAACTTACATTCGTTTTAAACTTAAATATTAGTTTTATCTTTACCTCTTATGAGTAAAGATTTAAATTTCTTTGAAAAATCATACGCTGTTGCTCGTTTAATTCCTTATGGAAGAGTTACGAGTTACGGAGCTATTGCTAAATATTTAGGAGCAGCTCGTTCAGCAAGAATGGTGGGTTGGGCTATGAATAATTCTGGAGTAAAAGATGTTCCAGCACATAGAGTGGTAAATAGAAAAGGAATTTTAATAGGAAAACATCATTTTGATGGCAGCAATTTAATGCAGCAGTTACTAGAGAGCGAAGGAATCGTTGTAATTAATAATCAAATACAAGACTTAGAAACCATTTTTTGGGATCCTTCTATTGAACTTTAATATTTTTTCAAAAAAGAAATTAGATAATAAATAGCCTTTATATAGTAATAAATAAAGCCTATCTAAACACTTTATTTTCTGAGGTCTAAAACCTATCTTTGCAATTAAGATTAAATAGAAATAAATAACAAGCTTATAGCCTACTGCTTAAAGCTTATATCGAATAAAATGAGTTTTAAAAAACAAGATATATACAAAGCGTTAGAAACAATAACTGCACCAGGAGAAGGTAAAAGTTTAGTAGAAAACGAAAACATAAAAAATGTAGTTGCTTTTGGTGAAGAAGTTATTGTTGATGTAACAATCTCTAACCCATCTTTACAAGCAAAAAAGAAGGTAGAAGTTGAAATTATGAAAGCAATTCACGAACATGTCGATCAAAAGATTGATGTAAAAGTGAATGTAAAAGTTGAGGTTCAACAAAAAGAGAATCCGAATCAAATAAGAGGAAAAGAAATTCCTAATATTCAAAATATAATTGCTGTAGCATCTGGTAAAGGAGGCGTAGGTAAATCTACCATTACTTCTAACATGGCAGTTTCTTTAGCAAAAATGGGTTTCAAAGTTGGTGTTTTAGATGCCGACGTGTATGGGCCATCTCAACATTTAATGTTTGATGTAGAAAGCGAAAAACCATTAGCAGTAAATGTAAACGGGCGTTCTAAAATGAAACCAGTAGAAAGTTACGGAGTTAAATTATTGTCTTTAGGATTTTTTACAGATCCTAGTCAAGCAGTAATTTGGCGAGGACCAATGGCTTCGAAAGCATTAAATCAATTAATTTTTGATGCAGATTGGGGAGAGTTAGATTTTTTATTAATCGATTTACCTCCAGGAACCGGAGACGTACATTTATCAATAGTACAAGCAGTGCCAATTAATGGAGCAGTTGTTGTAAGTACACCTCAAAATATTGCTTTAGCTGATGCTAAAAAAGGAGTTGCAATGTTTAAACAAGAAAGTATTAACGTACCAGTATTAGGTATCGTTGAAAACATGGCGTATTTTACACCAGCTGAATTACCAGATAATAAATATTATATTTTTGGTGAAGGAGGCGCTAAGAATTTAGCAGAAGATATTAAAACTAGTTTCTTAGGAGAAATTCCTTTAGTACAAAGTATTCGTGAAGCAGGTGATGCAGGACATCCAGTTGCTTTACAAAATGGTACGCCTTTAGAAAAAGCGTTTACTGATGTAACTAAAGAAATGATTTCTGAATTATTAAAAAGAAATGCAAATTTACCACCAACAGAAGTAGTTCGTATAACAACTATGAGTGGTTGTAGTACAAAATAATCTAAGATTATGACAGCAGCAGAAATAAAAAATAACGTAGAAAAAGCTTTAGAAGAAATTCGCCCTTTTTTAGTAAGCGACGGAGGAAATATTAAGTTATTATCTATCGAAAATAATACAGTAAAAGTTCAATTAGAAGGGGCATGTAGTGGTTGTTCAGTAAATCAAATGACGTTAAAAAACGGAGTTGAGGCAACTATTAAAAAATATGCACCAGTAATTGAAGAAGTAATTAATGTAGCTTAACTGATAAAAATCAGTTTATATAAAAATTACAACCAATACATTTACTTTATTTTAGTATTTTAAAATGATTAAGACAGATATACTCATTATCGGTGCAGGACCAACAGGGTTGTTTACCGTTTTTGAAGCAGGATTATTAAAGTTAAAATGTCATTTAATTGACGCATTACCACAACCAGGAGGGCAATGTTCAGAAATATATCCTAAAAAACCAATATTCGATATTCCAGCATATCCAGAAATTTTAGCAGGTGATTTAACCGATAAATTAATGGAGCAAATTAAGCAGTTCGAACCAGGATTTACTTTAGGTGAACGTGCAGACACTATCGAAAAACAAGAAGACGGAAGTTTTATTGTAACCACAAATAAAGGAACAAAACACCAAGCACCAGTAGTTGCTATTGCTGGAGGATTAGGGAGTTTTGAACCTCGTAAACCACCGATTCCTAATATCGCTAATTATGAAGATAAAGGAGTTGAGTATATGATTCGTGAACCAGAATTATATAGAGGTAAAGACGTGGTAATTGCAGGTGGTGGAGATTCTGCTTTAGACTGGTCTATTTTCTTAACAGATGTTGCAAAATCGGTGACTTTAATTCACCGTAGAAACGAATTTAGAGGTCATTTAGATTCTGTAGATCAAGTTCAGAAATTAAAGAACGAAGGAAAAATAAATTTAATAACTCCTGCAGAAGTAAAAGGAGTTGTTGGAGAAGGAAAAGTTGAAGGAGTTATAGTTGCACAAAAAGATAAAGAAGAATTTACTTTAGCTTGCGATCATTTTATTCCACTATTTGGATTGTCACCTAAGTTAGGTCCAATTGCAGATTGGGGATTAGAAATTGAAAAAAATGCAATTAAAGTAAACAATGCTTTAGATTATCAAACAAACATTCCTGGAATTTATGCGATTGGAGATGTAAATACGTATCCAGGGAAATTAAAGTTAATTTTATGTGGTTTTCATGAAGCAACTTTAATGTGCCAAAGTGCTTTTCAGCGTATTTTTCCAGATAAAAAATATGTAATGAAATATACAACTGTTGGTGGAGTTACAGGTTTCGACGGAACTAAAAAAGAAGCGCCAAAAGCAGTAGTTAAAAAAATTGAGTAGCTTTTAAAATAAATGACAATAACAGATTACATACAACAATTATCTCAAGACAAGTTATTATACTTTGCTTTACCTGTTTTTCTGATATCTATGTTTGTTGAATATAAAATAGCAAAAGAAAAATACCATGGTAAAGATACAGGAGTATCAATAATGATGATGATTTTTTCTGCAATTGTTGAATTTATTCCGAAGGTATTAGCATTTATTGCTTTTTTCTATTTATATCAAATAAGTCCATTAAACGGAATTGTAGAACGCCAATGGTGGGTGTGGATTTTATTGTTTTTTGCTGATGATTTTTCATACTATTGGTTTCACCGATTAAATCATGAAGTGCGTTTGTTTTGGGCAGGTCACGTACCGCATCATTCATCAACACATATGAACTTAGGTACTGCATTACGTCAAGGAGTTGGCGAGCGTGTTCATAAATTCTTTTTTTGGATTTGGATTCCTTTATTAGGTATAGATCCTTTAATGATGTTTACCATGATGGGCGTGAGTTTAATTTATCAGTTTTTTGTACATACGGAGTTGGTTGATAAATTACCAAAACCTATAGAGTTTATTTTCAATACACCTTCACATCACAGAGTACATCACGCATCAAATATTAGATATTTAGATTGTAACCATGCAGGAATTTTAATTATTTGGGATCGTATGTTTGGTACGTTTTCAGAAGAATTAATAGAAGAAGACAAACCAGTTTTTGGATTAACAGTAAACATAGAAACTTTTAATCCAATAAAAGTAGCTACTCACGAATACGCAGCTATTTGGAAAGATGTTAAACGTGCTGATAAGTTGAGTGACAAATTAAATTATATATTTAATTCACCAGGTTGGACGCATGATGGAGAAGATAAAAGAGCAAAAACACTACGTAAACAAATGAATTTGTAGTTATGGAAGCGCAAGATATTACAATAAAAATTACAGATCGTGAAGGAGTAACTCACGAAATACAAGCACCAACAGATATGGCAATGAATTTAATGGAAGTTGTTCGTTCTTACGAATTAGCACCAGAAGGTACCATTGGTATTTGTGGGGGTATGGCTATGTGTGCATCTTGCCAATGTTATGTAAAATCAGATCATGAGTTACCTGAAATGGGTGATGATGAAGATGCAATGTTAGCTGAAGCCTTTTACGTAGAAGATAATAGTCGTTTAGGATGTCAAATACAAATAACACCCGAGCTAGATGGTTTAGAAGTTGAATTGGCTCCTGAGAGTTAATTTAATTTTTAAAGAATAAAAAAATGCAGGATTGAAATTTTTCAATCCTGCATTTTTTGGTTAAAATAATTTTCCTAGTTTAAATTTTAATAGGAATTCATGACTTGCATTTTGATAATTGCTTGTTAAATGATTGGTATGATATCCGTAAGAATATCCTGCAAACATCCATTTGTTAATTGGTAAAGCAAACATTCCGTAAATACCACTATCTATTCTGTAGGAAAGACCTACTTGATATTTTTCTTGGATGTGTAATGTTGTATTTACATCTATTGATGTAGGAGCACCTTCAATAATTCTAGCCAGTGTAGAGGTAGTTAAATCAAATCCTTTTTGGACATTAAAACGATACCCTCCTCCAAGATTTGTTGTTAACTTTCTTGTATGCGTACTATTTGGAACTGCATTTTTTAAGACATCAATAAACGATATGTGTGCAAAGTATTTTTTACCTTTTAAGGCTGCTCCAATAGTAAAGTTTGGATTAAAGTGACTTCTGTTTTGATTAAATAAAGGGTCGTTTGGTACATAAGTTGTACTTTCAGATAAGTTTACATTTATAAAAGACCCTCTGAAACCAAGTCCGAATAATAAACGATTATTGTTGTTTAATTTTAATCCGTAAGATACATCTGCAATTATTTCATTAAACTTAGCAATGTGAATTTTATCTCTTAAAAAACCAACGCTTGCACCTAAATTTTTGGGTAATTTAGAGTTTATTATTAACGATGAGGTTGTTGGTCCTTCAATGCCACCTGTTACCGCATTTGATTTATGATTTAATACAATAGATGCTTGTTTTTGTTGACCTGCGAAAGCAGGATTTATTAAGTTCATACTATTGTTGTACAAACTATAATCTATTGTGGTTTGCGCGTTTGTATATAGGGCACCAATGCTACATAGTGCGATAAATAAAATATTTTTTAAATTCATTTTAATTTAATT
The DNA here is from genome assembly GCA_020631475.1 of Tenacibaculum sp. GTDB lineage: Bacteria > Bacteroidota > Bacteroidia > Flavobacteriales > Flavobacteriaceae > Polaribacter. Next base: position 27,315 of record JAHDHE010000016.1, read on the forward strand.
AGTAATTAATGTATAACCAACCTTTATAAACCTGATTGTTGTTTCCTGTTTCAAAAACATAATAATACGACCCAGCAGGAAGTTTAGATCCTTTAGATATTGCCATTCCATGGTTTGAAGTTCCGTCCCAGTTATTGTTATATGGAGCGGCTTGATAAACTTTTACTCCATGTCTGTTAAATACCTTTAGGCTATTTTTTGGTAGTTTGTTTAGAATATCATCTAGTATTACATAAGTGTCATTTATGTTGTCTCCGTTTGGAGAAAAAGCATCAATAAATTTTTTAGCTTTTATTGTAACAATTGCAGTAGCTTCTTTTGTACAAGGATTTGTAGCTTTTACAGTGTATTTAAATGAGTTTGTTGATATTTGGCTCCATATTCCTCCGTTATCAGGAGTTCCGTTTAAAGCATTAAATAAATCGATATCATTTGGTCTTATACCAATAATAGCTTTTAACTCTCCGTTTAACCCAGCATTAGGATTTTTTTGAACTACTAGTATAATATTTTTTGTAGCTACACTACTACCTTTTGTAGCTTTTACGGTAAGAATAGTTGTACCGTTTTCAATATCTTTTT
>JAHDHE010000016.1:27996-33084 GCA_020631475.1 Tenacibaculum sp.
CTACCTTTTGTAGCTTTTACGGTAAGAATAGTTGTACCGTTTTCAATATCTTTTTCGTTAGGAGTGTAAGTCGGGTTTATGATGCTGTTATCTGAAAATGTTCCGTTATTACTAGAAGTCCATTCAATAGTATTATGATTATTTGCTATAATATTTGTGATGTTTATTGAATTGTTTTCACAAGTTTTAAGCGTGCTTACTCCTGTAATAGTTGGTGCTGGTTCTCCTCCTTTTATTTTTATAATTACAGCACTATCTCCAAAAGAGCTAGTAGTAGTTGAGGTTAGTGAAAGACCTCCAAAATCGGCAGTTGCACTAAATTCACCAGCAATAAAAACTTTTTCATTGTTATCAACAAATACATTATAAGGTTGGTCTGATTTAGTACCTCCCATGCCTTTTGCATAATCAAAATTACCATCCTTGTTTAGTTTTACTAAAAAGATATCGGCACTTCCCTTAGAAGGAATTATTGTTTCATTAGCACTTGGGTCAAAATCACTACTACCCCAATATCTACCCGTAACATATACATCATTACTGTTCCCTGTGGCAATGCTTTCTACTTGGTCATAACTACTTCCACCAATACTTTTCCCCCATATAAACTTACCATTTTCGTTGTATTTTGCAATAAATACATCATCACTTCCTTTAGCAGTAACATTACTTGTATTTAAGCTTGCATCTGTGTCAATAGTACCTCTAAATCCACCTGTAAAGACAATGTTATTATCGTTATCTGTAGCTATGGCTTCAGGGTAATCTCTATCAGATGAATTTCCTATTTGATGTACCCAAATTAGTTTTCCTTCACTTGAATACTTAGCAAAGAAAATATCTTTATCACCAACAGGAGTAAGTTTATTTGTATTTGCTGTTGGATCAAAATCTACTGTACCTTCAAATGCACCTAGTGCATATACATTATTATCATTATCTATAGCTAAATGTTCTACAAAGTCATAAGAGCCAGCTGCTCCTATTTTAAAAGCCCATTGAAATTCACCACTTTTGTTTAGTTTAAGAATAAAACCATCATTTCTACCACTTGCTGTTAAATTGAAGCTATTAGTTGTATCTGGATTAAAATCAGCAGTTCCTCTAAATTTTCCTGGAATGTATATGTTATCATCACTATCTAGAGTTATTTTTTTATCACTATCTAATTCACTTGTTCCAGCAATTGTTTTTCCAAAGATAAAGTCACCATTAGTGTTGTACTTTACTATAAAAATATCATCTCCACCTTTTGAAGTAACGTTAAAAGTATTGGATGATGCATCTAAATCAATGGTACCTTCAAAGGTTCCCATAAAAATAATGTTGTTTTCAGAATCAAGAGCTATGTTACCTGAATATTCTCCACCAGGTCCACCGATTGATTTTGCCCAAACAAATTTTTGGTTTTTATCGTATTTAGCAATGTACAAATCATTATCGCCCGAGTTAGCAGTGAGGTTGTGTGTTTCTGAGGTAGATAAGTTAAAATCTACTGTACCACTGTACTCTCCAATAAAATAAATATTACCTAATTGATCGGTAACTACGCCTGTACTTGTAGAGGTTTGTATGTTACCTATTGTAAATGCAAATTCTGTATTCTGAGCTTTGGCAATAAGCCCTAAAAACAGTGCCATAAATAAAGTTATTTTCTTCATTTTTATTTAGTCTAAATAATTTTAAGCAAAAATATCTAGATTAAACAAAACAAACAATATTTATTTAGATTAATTTAAAATAAAAAAATTAATTCATATTTATTAATCAATTAGGGTTCTAAGGATTTTTAATCCATAAAATTAAATTCTTTACCAATAAAACACTGGCAATACTTACTAATAATAGCATGAAGATTTCTGAAACATTACTAGATTCGTGCATAATTGCTTGAAAAAAATGGTAAATATTATATAAAGCAGCAATACTAGCCCAAATTAAAGAAGTTATTTTAAACCATTTCTTAGATATTTCTAGAGTAAATAGCCCAAATAAAAAGCACATACCTTCAAATAGAATACGGTATATATGGTGAATTAAAGGGGCTTTTCCAGTAGCACCCTCCATCATTAAAGTTTCGTTGTAGTAAATATTAAACAACCCATATATGTGATGTACAATCCAGCCTATTGCTAATAATATCCAAAGAATAATAATTTTTGTTCTTAGGGGTAAAGAATCTTGATGTGTAATAGTGGTATTTTCCATAATTTCTGGTTTTATTTGTTGTAATTTATTTTTCTCTTCTTGTTTTAAAAATTTAATGTTTTTATAGTCAATTTTATGTTTATTAAAAGCACTTTGCTTTTGTATAGATGGGTTTATTTTAAAGTATATAAATAGTGCAGTAGTGGCTAAAACAAGCCATAAAAGATCAATTGTTAAAATGTCTAATTGATTATTTTTATAAGTATTCCATATCCAATTATTAGATTTAATACCACTAGCAATAGGTATTAAGAAACCTAAAATAGCTCCAGCTAATAGAGTTACTTTATTAGTGAAATAGTTATTTCTTTTAAACCTAAAGAAAAGAATACAAATAAGCCAAATAATAAAGAACCAATTATTTAAAATCGACATTTTTTCGGCTTGATATTGTTGAGGTAAAATTTTAATAACTAAAAAGAATAAAGCAATAACAGGAAATAAAGACAAGCAAATTGCCATATAAATATGTCCAACTTTAGCTGTGTATAAGCGTTGACGTAAACTCATGCTTTTTTTATTACGAGCTTCAATCCATATTAAAACACCAGTAATAATTACAAAACAGGTAATTAAGGCTAGTATAAAATAAACTATTTTAACAGCTACCCCTCCAAAATTCCCAAAATGCAAGCGAGTCATAGATAACTGAATATCGTCACTATACCTAGGTTCGTTTGGGTTTCTATTAATTATAGTTTTTCCTGTTTCAAAATCATATAAAACACTTCCTGAACTTAGTAAGCGTTCTTTTGTATTTAAAGAACCTAAAAGGAGGTATTTCATATTAGAACCTCCATAGTTTTTTATATATACATATTCAGGATTAAAATTATTCCAAAGTTTGGTGTTTTTTTCAATAAAATCATTTACACTAGGTAGTTGTTTATCCGTTTTTTTAACCCACTCATATACTTTACGATCGGGTCTTAAGTCTTCCATTAATTTATTTTGATTGCCTTTATATAAAAAGTTTGCAGGAATTAATACAAGAATACTTAGGCAAAAATAGGCTCCAGATACAGCGTACATGAATTGAAAAGGTAATCCTATAACACCAAGAGCAGTATGAGCATCTGTCCAAACACGTTTTAAAGCTATTTTAGGATTAAATTGATAAAAATTTGAAATAATTTTTTTCCAATGAACAACAACACCTGTTACAATAGCAAATAAAAAAAAGAAAGAAATAAATCCTGCTAAGTATATACCTATAATAGGTATTTGAGTAAAGAAATGAAGTCGATATAAAAATTCACCTAATCCATATTTTTCAACATAAGAAGCAGTTTTACCAGTATGAATATTTATTGATTGATAATTTTGATATTTAGCCTCAACAGGAACGTTTAATGTATCTTTTGCAGGTGAGGTTAAAACATAGATGTTATCATCTTTATGACCTAAGTAAAAACGAATATCTCTACTAGTTAAATGATAATTTTCTGAAAGTTTTTTTAATAAAAAGTCATAATTTATTTTTTCTCTAGCAATATTTTTAGAATGTTTTCCATCTTCCCAAATTTCAATTTCATCTTTAAATAAAGCAAAAGCACCAGCAAAAAAGATAACATATAAAGCTGCACTAATTACAATACCACTTACTGTATGCGTATTAAAAAAAACATTGTAATTTCTTTTACTCATTATACAAAAGGGTTTTGTTGATTACCAAAATAGAATATGATATAAAGGATTATTGATATAAGAATATATAAACCCCATGCTTTCCATCCGTTTTTAAAAAGGAAAGGGATGATTAGTAGAATACACCAAACTATAAAATGAGTATAAATTGATGTTATTAAAACTTCTCTTGAATATGGTAGCCAAAGAGCTAAACACATATGAAATAAAGCCGTTACAATATAGCCTCCTAAAACCCCAGAAGATATTTTAGCAAACTGTTGCCAAGGAGAAGTAGTTAAGTGTTTTGAATTTGCGGGCATGTTATAAAAATATTTCTATTAAGAGTAATACCAAAAACAGTATAACTAATAACTTATAGTTTACTATGTTTAAAGGGGTGATAAGTATTAATAAGCTCATTAACAGCATTAAAGAACTTAACCAAAAAAGACTTCCTGTAAATAAACCAAAGTTAATACTAGCTATTATTAAAGAGATTAATAAAAGGCTTCCACCAATAATTTTTGATAATTGTTTGTTGCTACCCAAACTTTTTTCTAAGTAACTTTTAAAAACAATTGATGTTTTTTGTGATGTATTGTAAAATAGATAGCAAGCTAAAAACATTATTACTATTAAAACACTAATCATTTTTTATGGTTTTTATATACAAAACCCTCAGCTAAAAATTAGCCAAGAGTTTTGAAGCATTTATTCAAATAAATTAATTTATACTAACAAAGAGTTTGATTAAAATTTATAAGTAAAAGTACCTAAGAAAGCTCTCGGTGTTTGAGGAGTTACAGTACTCCAACCTTTATAATATTCTTTATCAGTTAAGTTGTTCGCTTTTACACTTACTCTAAATTTATCATGTTCATAGTATACAGAAGCATTAAAAATAGTATAAGGAGGAAGTATAAAATTTCCAGCAGTAGGATAGTTAACCATAGTATTATAATCACTAGCTCCATTAAAACCAAAACCTAAACCAAAGTTCTTAGCCATTCCATCTAAGAATTTATAGTCTGCCCAAAAATTATAAGAAGTTTCAGGACCAGCTTCAACAAAACGTTTTCCAATTAAACCTGGTCTAGAAGCAGATTTAGTTACTTTAGCATCATTATAGCTAAAACCACCACGTAAGTTTAATCCATCAATAGGGTTTGCATTTAATTCTAGTTCAAAACCTTTACTTTTAATAGTTCCATCTTGTTGTTTGCTAGCACCAAAGCCCATTATTTTATCTTT
>JAHDHE010000087.1 GCA_020631475.1 Tenacibaculum sp.
TTGATCTCCGTAAGCCAATGCCATTATTGCTTTTGGTAACGGAACACCTAATTGTAAAGCACTTTCTATTACAATTGGCCCTTGCACTACCCACTGTCCTCCGCCGCTCGGAACAAAAATATTGACTAACCCTGCACTAAAAAAAGTAAAAATAGGTAAAGTTGTTGCTGTTGATATTGACACAAAAAAACTTGAAATTAAGATAACCATACCTGTACTTTTCATAATTCCCATAATACCGAAATACAACGGAAATTGAATTAAAATTCCTGAAACATCACTTATCGATTCTCCCACCGCATTGGTAAACTTTTTAAAACTTCCATGTAGCAAGATTCCTAACCCTAACATAAAAAAGTTAATTAGATTTGGAGTTATTTTTAGTTGTTGAATATCTCCCCAATATCTGTAACCAAAAGCCACCAAAATTAATACTCCAAAAATAGATGCTAATACTTTAGAACTATCCAATTTTTCAGCTTTAGTAATTACTTCTTCTTTGTTATTCAATTTATATTCTGGAAGGTTTATTACAGTAGGGTTTGCTCTTTTTCCTAAAAAATAAAAAGTAGCAGATACTGTTATTAAAACAGCTAAGAATATCAATAAATTCCACCAACTAAATACCGTTTGAGAATAATCGATAATATCTGGTATTTGAGCCAAAACTTCATCCGAAGAAATTGAATTCATAATACTTTTTATATGTCCGTTTTCATTAATTTTTATAGGTGCAGAACCCGAAATGCCCCCATGCCATACCATTAAACCAACATAACCTGCTGCTCCAATAATTGGGTAATTTAACTTTATATTATTTTTTTGTGCATGTTCAGCTACTTTACGAGCTAATAAAGCTCCGAAAATCAAACCTAATCCCCAATTAAAAAAAGCAACCAACATAGTCGCAGAACTAACAATAGCTGCACTATTAGCTGTATTTGTACAATATTTAGTTACTCTTAAAATTAAATTACTAACTGGTTTACTTAACACTAATACATGTCCTAAAACCAATATTAACATCATTTGATAAGCGAAAACTAACAAACCGTTAGACCAAATTCCTTTTTCCCAAAATTCTAAAACCGAAAGTGTATAACCAACAACAGATTCGTCAATTGGCTTTGTAAAAATTAAAGCCAATACTATTGTGAATAAAGTTAAAATAATAGCAATTGAAAATGGTGACGGCAAATACTTTTTAAAAATATTTTCGATAACGGATGTTATTTTCATCTATGAATTCGGTTTGAATTGCTAAAATAAACAAATCAAGTAAAACTTATAAAATACCACCTAGTGTACTATGAGTATTTTTAATCTCATTTAGTGTATACTTTAAAAATTAACTAGCTTTGCATCATGGTAAAAGAACTTCAGCTTAGAGTTAACTTAATAGAAGAAAAAAAAGAAGATATTTTAAAAAGAAAAGCTTCAAAAAAGCTTGGAATAAATACTTCTGAAATCACTAATGTTAAAATATTACGTAAATCTATTGATGCTCGTAAAAAAGAAGTTGTTTTTAACTATAAGGTTGCCGTATATATTAACGAACCTATGCCAGATACTCCTGATTATATTTTTGAATATAAAGATGTATCTAATGCTAAAGAAATTCACATTGTTGGTTTTGGACCTGCTGGTATGTATGCTGCTCTTCGTTGTATAGAATTGGGCTATAAACCAATTGTTTTAGAACGTGGTAAAAATGTACAAGATCGTCGTAGAGATTTACGTGCAATCAACCAATTTCATGATGTAAATCCAGATTCTAATTACTGTTTTGGTGAAGGTGGTGCAGGAACGTATTCTGACGGAAAATTATATACACGCAGTTTAAAACGTGGTGATGTTCGTAGAATATTTGAAAACTTGGTTTACCATGGAGCTACCGAGCAAATTTTAATTGATGCACATCCGCATATTGGAACCAACAAACTTCCAAAAATTATTCAGAATATTCGTGAGAATATTTTAAAATACGGAGGAGAAATCCATTTTGATAATCGTGTTACCGATTTTGTTATAAAAAATAATAAACTACAAGCAATACAACTACAAAACGGTAATGAAATGACTGTTAATTCAGTGATTTTAGCTACCGGACATTCAGCTAGAGACATCTATGAACTATTACATAGAAAAGATATTTTACTAAAAGCAAAATCGTTTGCTATGGGAGTTCGTGTAGAACATCCACAAGAAATTATCGATCAAATTCAATATAGTTGTTCTGGTCAAAGAGATGGATTATTACCTGCAGCATCTTATAGTTTAGTACATCAAGTTGGTAACCGTGGTGTATATTCTTTTTGTATGTGCCCGGGCGGATTTATCGTTCCAGCTGCAACTGCAAATGGTGAAGTTGTGGTGAACGGAATGTCGCCATCTCGTCGTAATAACAAATTTGCAAATTCTGGTATTGTTGTTGAAATTAACGTAGATAAAGATATTCCTAAATATGAAAAATATGGAGCTCTTAAAGGACTTCAATATCAAAAAGATTTAGAAAAATTAGCTTTTAATGCTGGCGGAAGAAGTCAAGTTGCACCTGCACAACGTTTAACCGATTTTGTTGAAGGAAGATTATCTAATTCTTTAAATGAAACTTCATATCAACCAGGATTAAACTCATCACCTATGCATTCATTACTTCCTAAATTAATTGGAAGTAGATTACGTAAAGGTTTTGCTGCTTTTGGTAAAAAAATGCATGGTTATTATACCGCTGAAGCTAATATAATTGGTGTAGAATCTCGTACCTCATCACCTGTAAATATTCCTCGAAAAGAAAACTTAGAACATCCACAAATAAAAGGTTTATTTCCTTGTGGTGAAGGTGGTGGATATGCTGGCGGAATCATTTCTGCTGCTATGGATGGAGAACGTTGTGCTGAAGCTGCTATAGCCCAATTGTAATTCACTCTTATTTATTAGTGTATTATTTATTTACCTTGTATTTTTGCAGTTCCGAAAAACGGAAGTTTTTTAGCAATGAATACAAGCAAGAAGAAAAATAAAAAGAAAATAGATAAACCGCATCACAAACGTTTGCATAACTATTACAAGCGTACAGGGTTTTATATGTTTATTTGGGAAAGTTTAAAAAAAGCTTTTTGGCCAATAGTAGCTGCTGTTGTCGCTTTAATTTTGTTTAACAAATATGTTTACAATATTAACGATGGTTTGCAATCTATGACAGAAACTTTTTCAAGAGTTGGTGTTTTAATCACTTTCTTTATTTCTGAAACAATTTTAGGTTTAATTCCTCCAGAAATTTTTATTGCTTGGTCTAAAAAAACAGCAAACCCAATTTTTAACCTAGCTATATTAGCTACTTTATCGTATTTAGGTGGTTTAACCGCTTATTTTATTGGTAGAGCTTCTTTAAAAATAAGCTCCGTTAAAAATTATTTAGAAGTTAAAATGGCTAAGAATTTAAAGAACACCAGTAAATGGGGTGGTTTTTTAATTTTAGTAGGTGCATTATTGCCTTTACCATTTGCCATTAGCTGTTTAACAGCTGGTATGATTAAATATCCGTTTAAAAACGTAGTTCTTGTTGGATTGTTTCGTTTTTTACGTTTTGCTATTTATGCTTGGGCAATATTTTCAGTAGTAAACTAAATCAATTATATTTATAAATATGGGATTAACTAACAACGATATCTTTAAAAAGTTAAGAGTAGCACATAAACTACGTGATACCGATATTATTGATATTTGTAAATTAGTAGATTTTAAAGTTTCTAAAGCAGAATTAGGCGCTATTTTTAGAAAAGAAGACCATCCTAAATATATGGAATGTGGAGATCAGTTTTTAAGAAATTTTTTAAATGGATTGATTATTCACCTTCGAGGACCAATGCCTAAAAAGGAAAAATAAAAGATATTTTACTATAAATAAAAAACCTTCTGATAAAAATCAGAAGGTTTTATTTTCCCCTTAAATACCCTCA
>JAHDHE010000017.1 GCA_020631475.1 Tenacibaculum sp.
AACAAGAAAAGCAACCTAATTAGGTTGCTTTTCTTTGTTTAGTGGAGACGCCGAGAATCGAACTCGGGTCCAAACAAGCAGTTCAAAGGCTTTCTACATACTTAGTTTTTGATTATTTTTCGATTAAAGCCTGACCAAAAACAGCCTAACTTTAACTTATCTTCTTTGGTTTCGAAAACTTATCGAAGCACTAAATTTTCTATGTTTACTTTTACGATGCCCAAAAATGAAACGCCGTAAACCAAGGCTTTTCGTGGACATAAAGCTTGCGCACCTAGTGCGCCGAGGCTAATCTTACTGTTAATTCAGATTATGCAGCTAAAGCGTAGTTATCTTCGCCGTTTAAAAAGTTGAAATAAGTTTAACGAGTTATCATTTCGCTCCTCGGTATGCTTACATTATCACTGATCTCGCTGTCAAAACCAGTCGTCCCCAATATGTCAATGAATACAAATAAATCATCAATAAATATACCATTTAAAGTATCACAAATTATTCTTTTATTTGCGGACGACAAATATATAAAAATACTATTTGTACGATACGTATAAAACAAGTATTTTCGCAACAATTGTAATAATTTACAACAATTGCAGGTAATTTGTTTAATTTTAATACAGATAGAGAATGAAATTCGGAATCATAAAAGAACGTAAAAATCCACCAGACAGAAGAGTTGTTTTTTCACCTGAAAAACTAAAAGAATTTAAAAAACAATTTCCTGAAGCAGAAATAGTGGTTGAAAGTTCTGATATTCGAGTTTTTTCTGATGAAGCATACCAAAAAGCAGGATTTGAAGTAACAAATGATATTTCTGATTGTGATGTGCTTTTAGGAGTAAAAGAAGTTCCTGTTGATAATTTAATTCCGAATAAAAAATATTTTTATTTTTCACATACCATCAAAAAGCAAGCTTATAATCGTAAGTTGTTAAAAGCGATGTTAGAGAAAAATATAGAAATGTATGATCATGAAACAATAACCAATAATAACGGATCACGTTTAATAGGTTTTGGTCGTTATGCAGGTTTAGTAGGAGCTTATAACGGATTTAGAGCATTAGGGTTGCGTGATAATTTATTTGAATTACCAAAAGTAGAAACCTTACCTGATTTTGATGCTGTAAAAGCTGAGTTAGATAAAATTACTATTCCAAATATAAAAATACTATTAACTGGTACAGGTAAAGTTGCAAAGGGAGCTAAAGAAATATTAGATCATTTAAAAATAAAGCAAGTAAGTGATGCTCTTTATTTAACAACCGATTTTTCTGAACCAGTATATTGTATGGCAGATGTAATGGAATACAATAAACGTAAAGATGGAAAAGTAGGAGAAAAGTATGCTTTTTACAATGACCCTAGTGAATATGAAAGCAACTTTATGCCTTATGCAAAAGAAACAGATTATTTTATAGCAGGTCATTTTTATGGTAATAATGCTCCGTATTTATTTACCAGAGAAGATGCTAAATCTAAAGGTTTTAAAATTAATTTAATAGCAGATATATCATGTGATGTTGATGGTCCTGTAGCATCAACCATAAAAGCATCAACCATAGCAGATCCTATATATGGTTATGATCCAGTAAATGAAGTTGAAGTAGATTATAAACATAAAGGAGCAATTACGGTAATGGCGGTTGATAATTTACCGTGTGAATTACCTAAAGATGCAAGTGAAGGTTTTGGAGATATGTTTTTAGAACATGTAATTCCTGCTTTTTTTAATAATGATGCAAACGGAATTTTAGAACGAGCTAGAATGACTACCTCAGATGGTAAATTAACAGAGCGTTATTCTTATTTACAAGATTACGTTGATGGAAAACAATAAAATACAATCCCGCAAAAAGCGGGATTGTATAATTATATGATACCCGATAAACAATTTTTAATAGATACAGCTAATATGAAAATGCCCTTTGGTAAGTATAAAGGTTATTATTTAGTTGATATTCCAGAGTATTATATAGTTTGGTATAAGAACAAAGGTTTTCCTGCAGGAAAATTAGGTAAGATGATGGCATTAGTTTACGAATTGCAATTAAACGGATTAGAAGATGTTTTAAGAAATATTCGAAAAATTTCATAACTTTAAAAATGAAACCAGCCGAAGAATATATATTAAAACAAGAAGAACCATTACTTTCAATTTTATTACACTTACAAGTTTTAATTGAAACGAATTTTAAGAAAGTAGATTTACAGTATAAATGGAAAATCCCATTTTATTATTTAAACGACAAACCTTTATGTTACTTTAATGCTACAAAAAAAGGATATGTTGATGTAGGGTTTTATTGTAATACAGAGCTTAAAAGTTTTAATGAACATCTTATTTCTGAAAAAAGAAAATTAGTAAAATCACTTCGGTATTTTAATTTAAAAGAAATAAATAGCGAAATTTTAATATCTGTTTTAAAAGAGGCTTATGAGCTGAAAAACCGGTGATTATTTCATTAAAAAATCTAACATTACTTCATTATCAATAATTAGAAATAAACTTTTTGTGTTTTTCGGAGGATTTATTACAATGCTAGCAACATTGTTTTTAAAGGATATTTTATTGGGTTTTTGTGCATATTGATTACCACTAAATCCAAAAAATATTTTTTGATGCGGCTTAAAGTTTTTAATTTTAAACTCAATAGCTGGTTTATTATTTAAAGTCCCTTTTTTAGGAGAAATCAATTGTAAATCAGAATTTAAAAAAGATGAATCATAAATAGGTTGATTGTAAAATTGTTCTTTCGAAATTCGACCAACACGTAATTGCCAAAGCGTATTTTCTGGTAGGTGAGTTTTAAAATATTTATCTTTTGGAATGTTGTAAAAATATGGATTAAATTTTTTTCTCCATTTATTATTAAAAACTGCTCCAGCTGCCCAAGTAGCATCAATATAAATCCATCTATTGTTAATTTTTATTGCATTCCAAGCATGATTTGGATTGTTTCTTATCCTATTAATGTCATTAAACGAATTCCTTACATAACCTTTTATAACTTCGTTTTCAATATTTAATATGGTACATATTTTAGCAATTGTTTGAGCATATCCTTCACAAACCGCTTTTCTAGTATTTAATGTTTCATCAATAATTTTATCTTTTATTTCTTGAATTTTTTGTTGTTTTTCAGCTTCATTCCTATACCTAAATTGAACTCTTTTTTGCTTAGGATTATAAAAATCATCTAAATCATAACGTATATTTTGGCTAATCCAATAGAAAACTGCTTTTACTTGTTGTTCTGGTGTTGTAAAGTCAGTAGCTATTTTATCTGCTAGTTTAGTTGCACTTAAATGCTTTGGGTACTCTTTTGTTATTTTTTCAATAGATGAAAAATTTTGGGTAAATCCTATAGATGAGTGGAGTACAAGAAATAAAAAAAGTCGCTTCATATAACAGTTTAAAAACAACTTTATTAATCAAAAATTGTGCCTCTAAATTATTGATGTTAAAATAGCTATATTTATCCTTTAAATTTAATAGGATGAAAAAAATAATATACGCTTCGATGATAGGAGCTTTATCAATAGTATCGTGTAAAACAGTAAAAAATGAAACTCAAAAAAACAACCTTAAAGTTGTTAAAACTTCAAATGAAGTAAAACAAAGCTCGGTTAATATTGATTCCGTATTAGTACGAAAACATTTATACACCTTAGCAGCTGATGAAATGAAAGGCCGTAAGCCGGGAACCGAAGGTATGGAAAAGGCTACGCAATATATTGAAAAAGAATACAAAAGAATTGGCTTAAAGCCTTTTAATAATTTAGATACTTATCGTCAAAATTTTACTCATAATGGTATTGAAATGAGTAATATTATTGGTGTACTTGAGGGAACAACAAAAAAAGATGAATTTGTAATAATTTCAGCACATCACGATCATTTAGGTGAAAAGAAAGATGGAGAAGGAGATCGTATTTTTAATGGAGCTAACGATGATGCCTCTGGAGTAGTTGGTGTACTTTCGTTAGCCGATTATTACGCTAAAAAAGGAACTAATGAAAGAAGTATTTTATTTGTTTGCTTTACTGCCGAAGAAATGGGATTAATAGGTTCTAAATACTTTGGTAAAGATATTGATCCAACTAAATTCGTTGCAGGAATAAATTTAGAATTAATAGGAAAAGAACCAAAAACTGGTCCAAAAACAGCTTGGTTAACAGGTTTTGATAGATCAGACTTTGGTAAAATAATTCAGAAAAATTTAGTAGGAACTGGATATAAATTATTCCCAGATCCGTATAAAAAGTTTAATTTATTTTTTAGATCAGATAATGCTTCTTTAGCACGTTTAGGAGTGCCTTCTCATACTTTTTCTACAACTCCAATAGATATCGATGCGGATTATCATAAAGTTTCTGATGAAGCAGAAACTTTAGATGTTGGAGTTCTTACAGAAACTGTTAAAGCAGTTGCTAAAGGAACCGAAAGTATTATTAACGGAAAAGATACTCCTACTAGAGTTGTAATAAAAGAATAATTGAAGAAATAAATTTTAAGAATGGGGAACTTGTAAGTTCCCTTTTTTTGTCGATAAAGCTAATGAGAGTTATCAAATGTATATTTTAAATATTATTAATTTATGTATAATGTTAAATCTTTATTAAAATTTTATTATTTTCGCAAGGTTTAAATTAAAACCCTTCACAATTATGAAAAAAAAACTTTTAAGTTTAGCTGTAGTTTTAGCAATGTTTTCTTGCTCAAGTAATGAAAATTTAGAAATTGCAGAACAGCAAAAAGAGTTACTTACCAAGAAAGAAATCAACACAATTATTAAATCATCATTAGAATCGAAAGGTGATTTTAATTGGACAGATCAAGATGCCAATACAATTTGGAGTGCGGTTAAGCATGGAGAAAATATCTTAACTATTGGTTATGGTACTTCTAAAGATAATTATGCGAGAAGTGCTGAAGCTGATAATATTAAAAATGAATTAATTCAGTTAGTACAAAATTTAGAAAAAGTATCTGCTAAAGGTAAAACTGAATTATATATTGATGAAACTATTAATGTTATAGACATTAGGGTAACTAATAAAGAAACAATTAAAGCTTTATTAAAAGATACAAGAGTACGTTATATTGAACCAGGTGGATATAACTTTTTAGCGTCAGAAAATGAAGCACGTTCAGAAGGATCTTCAGGATGTGGTTATGGTACTGCAACTTTAAGTATAAACGATTACAGAACAGTTTCACCAGGAGCAAGAGTACCTTGGAATTTTGATGCACATAATATACCACAAGCATGGAATTATAGTACAGGAGCAGGAGTAACAGTTGCAATTATAGATTCTGGTCTTTCACCAGAACAAAAATGGATGAATCAGTATTTTAATGATGGTTATTCTTCAGGAAGAACTGTTCAAAAATATGGAACATTTGTAGATTCTTGGTGGGCTTGGTCTAACAATTATGATGGAGTTAATGATAAATGTGGTCATGGTACAAAAATGGCAGCAGTTGCTACGGCACCAAGAAACAATGATAATTTACCAGTAGGTGTAGCTTACAATGCTAATTTAGTTTCTTACCGTTCTGTTGAAAATGTTGTGATAGATGATTATCATGAAAAAAGAGGAATTGTAGAAGCGTTAACAGCTTTAGCTAAAAGAAGTGATGTTAAGGTAATTTCTATGTCTTTAGGATATCCGTTTAGTATTGGTAATGTTTCTGATGCTGTTAAGTACGCACACAGTAGAGGAAAAATGGTATTAGCTGCAGGAGGAACATCTACATCGTTTACAACATGGTACGGAGTTATTTTTCCAGCAAGTATGTCTGAAACTGTAGCTGTTACAGGAGTAAAAGAAAATCAATATAACAAATGTGATGTTTGCCATTCAGGTTCTCAAATCGACTTTACAGTACAAATGCAAAGAACAAACGGAACTGATAATAAAGTACCAGTATTAAGTTATTATAATGGTCAAGCAAATTATGTTGGTGGATCATCAGTTGCAACAGCAACAACAGCTGGTATTGCAGCTTTAGTTTGGGCAAAACACCCATTTTGGTCTCGCGAGCAAGTATTACAAAAAATGAAAGAATCCGCAGATTTTTATCCAAACAAACATTCAGAGTATGGATACGGAAATATTGATGCTTTAAAAGCAGTTCAATAATTAAAATCAACTAACTAACCTTAAAAGCCTCGTTTATGCGAGGCTTTTTGTATTTTTATAGGTGTGGTTTTTGATAATTAACAATAAAATTTTATAATGAAACTAATAAAATATCTTTTCTTACTACTATTAGTAAGTTGTTCTTCAAGTAAAGTTGTATACGATTATGATAGTAAAGTAGATTTTACAACTTATAAAACATTTAATTTTTTTGATGATGTAGGCAACGGGTTAAATGAATTAGACATCAAAAGAATAACAAGAGAATTGACCGTTGGTTTGCAGCAAAAAGGAATGAAATTGTCAGAAACTCCTGATATTTATATTAATTTTTTATCTAAAGAAAAAGAAGCGATTAGAAGAAATAGTATTGGAGTAGGAATAGGAGGTGGCGGAAATGTAGGTTTTGGTATTTCTGGAGGTATTCCTATCGGAGCTAAGAAAGTGAATCAACAATTAACAGTTGATTTTGTAGAAAGTAAATCGAATGATCTTATCTGGAACGGAATTGCTAATAGTGAAGTTAAAGAAAAAACAAGTCCAGAAGAACGTTTAATGCATTATAAAAAAGTTATAACAGAAATATTAAATGGATATCCGCCAAATAAAAAGAAAACCTCCAAATAATTGGAGGTTTTCTTTTTACTTATTTTTAGGTTCTAGAATTGATAACGTAGTCCTAAACCAAAATCAGATTGAAAACCGTCATAAAAACCGGTAAACCCAATTTCTGGTCTATAATCCAAAGAAATTACTAAAGGAATATCGAAATTATATTCTATACCAACTACACCAGCACCAACTATTGCTGTACTACCACTAGCAGACGCAATACCCCCACCAGCACCAGCATACCAGTTAAATTGATTTTCTAATGCCCATACCCATTGGTATAAACCAATACCTTTAAAAGCATTACCTTTTCTAAGTCCTAAATCAATTTCTAATCGATTACTATCACTTAATTTCATTTGATAAGATATTTCACCTCCAAATCCATTATTGTCTCCAAAACGAATACCAATAGCGTTATCTGCAATATCTTGTGCATTTACAGAAAAAATCCCAGCGATTAATAACCCGATAAATAAAAATGTTTTTTTCATAATCTTTGATTTTATGTTTTTTGTTATCGCTAATATATAAATTTTATTCAACTATAATTTTTAGTCCTTTAGAGTGACTACTAAATTCTGGGGCATACATGCTTTGAATTGTTGTTATTCCGTTACTAAAATCACCAGCATTATTAACTCTAACATCATATTCGAAAACATATACTCCTTTAGGTAAACGATCGAAAAAGAAATTTGTTGCTGCATCTTTAGTACTTTCATAATAGCCTAAACCATCTTGCCATTTGTATTTTGATAATACATTTATTGGCTCAACACCAGAGGCTCTCATATCTTTCATATGAACAAATTCCATATCTCTATCCGAGCGTAATTCTATTCGAACAGTAACTAAATCACCTACTTTTAACACAGTGTTTTTTGTAATTTCTTTTAATTCTTTACCAGTATAAGAATTTACTTTTAAAAATAATTTTTTCTTTAATTGTAAAGGTGTTTTTGCCGAGGTTATTTTATCTAAATCTTCAAAATATTGCCAATACAATCCCCCCCAAGCAATATCTTTTCCTTTTTTAGAAATAGTAACATCACCCATTTCTTTAGTGATTTCATTATTATTCCATGAAGTTTTAAAATAACCAGTACCAGCTTCAATTTTTATGTTTTCTAATTTAGAAGGATTTATAACCTTGTTTCCGATTTTTACATCTACCATATCAGTAATAGATATCCAATCATTACCTTGTAATAATAAAGCGTAAACAGCTTCGGTAGTAGCTTTAGTTGTTTTCCAACGATTGGTTTGTTTGTTTTTAAGCAACCATATTTTTAAATTGTCAACTGTTTTAGTATCATTTTCAATTTCAGAAAAAGCTTCTATTAATAATGCTTGTGTTTCGATGGGTGATTGGTACCAATACCAACTTGGTTGATTCGATTTCCAATACATTCCTAATTCATCAGAAGTAATACTGTTTTCTTTTAATGAAGCAAGTATTTTATTTGTAACCGTTTTTTTATCATTTCTAAATTGTATTAAAGCAATTTGTCCTTTTGCGTATAAATTATAATCATTCCAATATTTAGAAGTTTGATTTTTGTAATATTCAACTGCATTTTTAATTTTAGTATTTAACGAGATATCAGTATAGAAACTACGCATGTATAAATACTGAATTGTAAAATAGTTTAAATGGTTTTGTTTTAAATAAGCTTCATATTTCTTATTACCATTTTTAGTTTTAATATCGTCAGCCCTTTCTAATAATTTACGGTATTGTTCTTCAATTTCACCATCTAAAAAGTGGATAGCACCTACTAGCATTTTATTAGTAGTTTCATCAAATTGATTAATACCTAGTTGTTTTAAATGCCCAAATCCACTAACAATATGTTGCGTTATGTATTTATTCGGATAATTACCACCTTTAAACCAAGGAAATCCTCCATTAGACATTTGCATGTTTTTTAGTTTATTAATAGATCTTTCTTGTTCATTTTTTATTTTATTCAAATCGAACAATAAAGCGATACGTTTTTTTTGCTCAGTTTCTGATTGTGCATCGCGTAACCAAGGAGTTTCTTGAATAATTAACGATTTGAACTCTTGATTTTCCTCTAAATCCGACAACAAAGCATCACTGGATTTCCACTGATTATATACTTCCTGAATTCTTGGGTTTGAGTTCGCAATATGACTGGCTAGTTTATTTGCATAATAACGAGCAAAGGTTTGTTCGCTACATTCATATGGATACTCCATTAAATATGGTAAAGCTTGTACAGCATACCAAGCAGGATTTGAGGTAACCTCTAATGTTAATTTATGATTTTTTAAAGATAATGAAGTATTGTTTTTTAACTTATCTAAAGAAAATCTTTTAGTTTGACCAGATCCCACCCACATTGGTAAAGTTTCGGTAACCAACATTCTGTTAGATAGTACAGGTAATACATTTTGTTCTCCATCAGAAAAATCACCTGCTTTTGCTACGGTTTTATACTGAATAGCTTGAATATTATTAGGAATTGATAAGTTCCATGAAACATTGGTGTTTCCATTTTTATCAACTGTAAAAGATTGGCTTTTTACTGAATTATCAAATAAGTTAATTTCTTTATTGGTAATAGCATCTTTTAAAATTAACTGAGCAATACCAGATAAATCTTTATCAGATAAGTTTGATATTTTAGAACTCAACGTTATTTTATCTCCTTCTCGTAAAAATCGAGGCGCATTCGGTGTAACCATTAACTCTTTTTGAGTAACAGCTGTTAAAGTTTTAGTAGCAGATTGTAATTCTTTAGTGTATGCTAATAATTGTAATTTCCATTTAGTTAAAGCTTCTGGAGTTGTAAAGCTAAAAGTAATATTACCGTTTTTATCGGTTTTTAAATGTGGATAGAAGAAAGCAGTTTCTTGTAGGGTTTTACGAATCTGAACCCCATCTAAGTTTGTTTTTTTCTGGCTGCTTTTTGTAATAGGACCATTTAGATTCATTGCAAAGATATTATTCACATCTTCAATTTCATCTGATTCTGTAGATTCAAGTACTGTTTCTTCAACTTCTTTTTCATTTTCTACTATTTCAATTTTTTGAGGAATAGGAGCTCCCATTTTAGCTATTTTTCTCATCATTATTCGACCATTATTACCAAAATGTAAACCAAACCAATTCAATTGGTCATATTGTTGAGTTTGATAACTAAAGTCAATGTACCTATTATTAAAAATTCTAAAACTTTCGTTACCAAAACTTTGATACGCATTTGCATTGCTACCGTATGAATAATAAGTTGCTGTTGTAATTGGATTGAATTGCCAATTATGTGGTTTAAATTCATCTAAAGAAGCATCGTACATACTTGCTAAAACTTCAGCAGATACTTTATTTTTCTTGTCGTTTTTAATGGTAAAACTCCAAGTTTCGTCAGCTCCTGGTTGCAACTTGTCTCTAAAAGTATTGGTTTCAATAGAAATAAGTTCTTGCGGATTAGGTACGGAAATATTTATAATTCCACTGTTATAAGCGTTGTAATTAACAAAGTAATATTTAATGGCAAAACCTCCAATACCTTCTTTACTTACTGGAATTTCTATCTCTTTTATTTTATTGTTTAAATGAATTAATTGTGTTTTTACAATTTTATGGTTTTTTTCGGTTTGCAACACAACGGTTACATCTTTTGAGGCAGAACCAATTTGTAAACAAACACTTTCATCAACTTTATAAGTTGATTTGTTGGTTTTGTAAAAGAACAATTGATTGTCGGCAACTGTTTTGTTTGTATTATTAGTAACCGAAAATATAGCTTTGTCTGTTATCTGTTGATTAAATTTATCTTTAGTATTTATAACAACAATGTATTTTCCTGAATTCCATTTTTTGAAGTTATTTAAAATAATTTCTTTAGACATTTGCGTATCAAAAGACTTTTCAAAAACAAGTTTATCTTTTTTCCAATCTGTTACATTTTCTTCTTCTTTAGTATAAGAATCATGCGGAAATAATTTTCTAAACTCAGCTTCTGAAATATCCTGATAATCGGGTGTATTCCAAGGTCTTTTTCGTAACGGATTTTTAGGAGCTTGTAATTTGTAAATTTTAATAGTTCCTTTTGCAGGCGCAAACTCACCGTTTAAGTTTTTAGTAGTGATTTCAATTTTCTGAGAATCATCTTTTACATTTATAGTATTAGGAATGTTTAAAGAAGCAATTAGAGCATGATATCCTATTTTTACGATCATAGTTGCACTACGAGTTTCTCCGTTAACATCTGTTACGTCGGCAGTAATTTCATAATTAAAAATTGGAGAACTATCCTTAGAGACACTTTCATCTGGAATTGCTTTAAATTTGATAGAAAAATTACCTAATGCATCTGTGATGCCTTCTCCGTGTATAATTTCTTGTGCTTCTGAAGAAAATCCAGGTCTACGCCAATACCACCAACTTGGATATTGCACTTTTCTATGAACACGGTAAACTACTTTTGCATCGGTAATATTAGTGCCAGAAAAAGCTTTTGCAAATCCGTTTATGGTAATACTATCGTTAAGTTTATAGGTTTTAGTAATTGGCTTAAACTCGGTTTTAAACTTAGGTCGTTTATATTCTTCTACTGAAATAGGGGATAGATAATCGTATTGTGTAAAATCGAAATTAATATTATTGTAAAAGTCACTTTTTTGTTTTTTACTCTCATCAATCGAGAAAGTATATTCACCAGTTAAACCATTGTTAGGTAAAATAAACTCACCAGAGACTGAACCATAATCATTCAGTTTTAAATCAAGTTTTTTTACTTCTTGTCCGTTTACATCTTTTAAAATAATTTGAACATATTCATTGATAAATGGTTTAGATTTATTTCCTTTTTTCTGAATGAAAATTCCTTTAAAATAAACTGTTTGACCAGGGCGATAAACACTTCTGTCTGTAAAAATAAAGGGTCTTATGATTGTTTCATCTTTATCTTTTTCTGTAATTTTCTTTTCGTGTTTATATAAATAATAATCACCAAAAATAGCTTTGTCTTGTTTTGTTGTAACTGTTATAAATACATTATAGTAAGTGTGATTGCTTTTATAAGTCGCAAATCCACCTGAATCGGTAATTAGTTCTTTCTTTATGGTTTTACCATACCTACGTTGTGTATTTTCTAATAAAAGGTTTGCGTTTTTAATAGGTTTTCCTGTATTTCTATCAACTACTTGGTATGTTTTAACATTGTTATTATTACTTTCAATTAAAGCTAGATTACTAACTTGAATGTTTGCAGTAGCATATAAATTGGTTGTATTTATATTGTTGTTTTCGTGTGCTACGATTAAATAATTTCCTTGATTTAGTTTCTGTACAATAACCTCAGTAGTATGCGATTTATAATCAAACTCGTTTCTTAATTTGTTTTTCCAAGTTGCTACTTTTTCAAGTTGATTGATAAAACGAACACGTTCTTCTTTTACTCTAAGTCTATTTAGTTTTTCTAGCTTTTTTTTATTGATTTTATAAATGGTAAAAAATAACTCATCAATATTATTATAAGTTATAAGTAAACGAGATGGATTGTTAATAGGAACAAATTTTTCTGATATAACAGAAAGTGTTTTATGAGTTATTTGTTGTTTAAGTTGCTCACATTTTTTTGCACCTAAACTTTTAGGAAATAACTTTATTACTTGATTGCAAATAGCAAGAGCATCTTTGTTTTTAAAACGATGTTCTATATTTTTATCTTGATAATTACTATTTGCTTGTTGATGATAAATTTGTGCTATTTCATAAAGATATAGACTAGAAACTTCATTGTTTTTATATTTCTTTTCTGAAGCTTTTAAAGTTTGAAGCAACAGTTGTTCTCTGCCAGTGAAAATTCCATGTTGATTTACAAAAAGTAATCGTTCTAAATCTACATTTGTTAAAGCATCAAGATTGTTGTTTTTTAAATGGAATTTAATTAAGTTTTGATAAATTTTTAAAGTATTAAACTGTAAGGAAAGATCATCTTTTGTAGTTAAACTTAATTTAGAAAAAGCCTCAGCAGTACGAATAAATTCAGGATTATCAATCTTAAATTGATATGCAGGTTTTGTAATATTGGTCTCGGTAGTTTTATAAAATTTTAATGTATTGTGCGCTAAAAAATCGAATAGGGTAGGGCGATATTTTTTAGAATCTTTTACTGTGTGTAAAATTTCTTCGAACTTATCAATTTTGGTTTGTTGTAGTAATAATCCGTTTTCTAACGAATTTTGATAGTAGTTATGAATTTCGGCAAACAGCGTATTTAAATCCCAAGTTCTAAAATCATTTTCATTAATTTTTTCAGATGTATTTGTTCGCTGGTAAAACTTCCATCTATTTTGATTGAAATATTGCCAGTATAAATTAGCTAAAATATTTTCTAAGATATTTTTTGTCGGGAATGAACTTTTATCAATCTGTTGTTTAAATTGATTGATGATTTTAAGTTGCGCATTTTCTTCTAAAGTAAAAGAAAATTTACTCTTATAAAGCAGTGATTTTATAATCTGTGGAGAGTTGTTACTTTTCTCAGCTTTATCATAAATTGTATTTACAACCTTTAAAGCTGACTTAGGAAGGTTATCAACTTCAAATTTTTGAACTTTATCCCATAAATCTTTATAGTTTTCTTGAGCATTTAATAAGGTTGAAAATAATATCATTAGCAATATTGATGTCAGTTTTTTCATAACTATGTTCATTTTTTTGATGTTCAAATCACCTAAATAACTTTACAAATAACAATTAAAAGTTTGTAAAACTAGATTTTGAGTGAGTAAACATAACTTTTCAATGAGTTTCGATTTAAAGATACTTAAATTATAGCTTGGTTTTGTATTTTTGACTTTCCATATAAGAGAAAATTAAAACATGAAAATTCACTTTATAGCCATTGGCGGAAGCGCAATGCATAACCTAGCAATTGCGTTACAACAAAAAGGATACCAAATAACGGGAAGCGATGATACTATTCACGATCCGTCAAAATCTCGATTAGCTAAAAGAGGATTGTTACCAGAAGAATTCGGATGGTTTCCAGAGAAAATATCAACAGATTTAGATGCTATAATTTTAGGAATGCATGCTAAGAAAGATAATCCAGAATTGTTGAAGGCACAAGAATTAGGATTAAAAATATATTCATATCCTGAGTTTTTGTATGAACAATCGAAAGACAAAACTCGAGTTGTAATTGGAGGGTCTCATGGAAAAACTACCATTACTTCTATGATTTTACATGTATTAAATTATCATGATAGAGAAGTAGATTATATGGTGGGAGCACAATTAGATGGTTTTGAAACTATGGTTCATTTAACCAATGAAAATGAATTTATTGTTTTAGAAGGAGATGAATATTTAAGTTCGCCTATAGATATGCGTCCAAAATTTCATTTATACAAACCAAATATTGCTTTATTAAGCGGAATTGCTTGGGATCATATTAATGTATTCCCAACTTTTGATAATTATGTAGAGCAGTTTAAAATATTTAATGATTCTCTAACTAATGGAGGAATTATGGTGTATAATGAAGAAGATACAGTTTTAAAAGAAGTTGTTGAGAGTTCTAACCATCCGATAAAAAGATATCCATATAAAACTCCAAATTATACGATTAATAACGGAATAACATATATAGAAACTTCCGATGGAGATATGCCGTTAGAAATTTTCGGAGATCATAATTTACAAAACCTAGCAGGAGCAAAATGGATTTGTCAGCACATGGGAATAGATGAAGATGAATTTTATGAAGCCATTGTAAGTTTTAAAGGAGCGAGTAAGCGATTAGAAAAGATAGCTGAAAGTAAATCTACTGTCGTTTTTAAAGATTTTGCGCATAGTCCAAGTAAAGTAAAAGCAACCACTACTGCGGTTAAAAAACAATATTCAGAAAGAACTGTGTTAGCTTGTTTAGAATTACATACTTATTCAAGTTTAAACGCTGAGTTTTTAGCAGAATACAAAGGAGCTTTAGACAATGCAGATAAAGCAGTTGTATTTTATTCTCCTCATGCAGTAAAAATTAAGCAATTAGATGAGGTTACTGAGCAGCAAATAGCAAATGCTTTTGAACGTGATGATTTGATTATTTATACAAATCCGCAAGAATTTAAAGAATTTTTATTCAATCAGAATTTATCTGATACAGCTTTGTTATTAATGAGTTCTGGTAATTATGGTGGGTTAAATTTTGATGAAGTTAAGAGTTTGGTTTAAAGATTTAACTTTCTTTTATACCATTTTAAATCTGTTAACCTTGAAAAAACAAAAATAAAATACGATTTATTAAAAAAAGCTTTAATAACAATAGTTAACCTGGTTTTGAACCATAAATAGAATTTTATACTTTCCTTTTTTGAGATTTCTTTTTTTGAGTTATCTATAGATTTAATGTATTTGCTTAGATATATGTCATTTTTTTTTGAGGAGATAAAACTAATTTTTTTTGGGTGAGATAAAATAGAAGTATATAGTTTTAATCCTGCGTTTAGCTCTTTATTTAACCCATCATGATAAATTGAGGTGTTGTTTTCTAGTTTTTTATCAAGTAAAAAAACATCATAAGCAGCTCTTAAACTCATGTTTTTTAACAAATAAGCATCGTCATTAATAAACTTTGAAAAAACAGTTAATTTTATTTGGTTTTCAAGAGAAAGTAAATTGATGTTGTTAATGTTTATAAGCGAGTTTTTTACATAATTATAATCAAAAAACTTTGATTGTTTTTTTTTTAACATTTCTTTATGTACTTCAATAGCTCCTATTTTGTTTGGATGTATTATTCTAGGTAAATGTTTATGATATCTTGAAATTTTTGAAACTTCACTTTTATTAAAGTAACCTTTTTGTAAAAGAAGTTTAAAAGCAGTTTCACAGTTATTTTTTTCAACTAATATATCAATATCACCAACCATACGTTCTGCAATATCTTCATATAAGCCTTCTAGTAAGTTACCAGTTCCTTTTAAGAAAATAGGAGTAATATTGTTAGAAAGTAACAATTCATTTATTTCTTTAGCTTGTTCTATAATTTGTTGATTACGTTCACGATTTAAATCAGTAATATGTTTCATATACTGAACTAAATCAGGAGGTAAAAGCTGCAAAAAATTAGCTCTTTTTAAATTACAATACAATGCAGGAAATACATAGTGAGATGTACTTAATTTAACAACACTGTCCCAATCGATATTTCCAGATTTTATATCTTTTTCAACTAAATCTCGATTATGTTTTTCATGAGTAATAGTTAAGCATTTTCCAACAAAAAATAACGTCTCTTTATAAGTCATCATTAAAAATTTTATGCACTGTATTAATCATGGTAGTATTATTTGAATATGTAAGTTGGTAACAAGGTAGTTTAGAAAACCAATCTAAGAAAATTTGCACATTATCAGCAATTGGAGACAGCCAAGAATCTGGAACTAATTGCTCGAAAGCATTTATGTTAGAAATTTTTTGAATAATTAAACCAGTGTCTTTTTCATACTTAATAAATACTAATGCCTTACAAGTTTTTTTTAAGTTGTAATTAGCATTATTAGTAGGTAAATATCTAACTATTTTATTTAGTTTTTTAAAATGATATTCAGCAGAAGTTTCTAATTCTGGATATAAAGAGAGTAAGGTAGGGATACTGTTTTTTTTTATTGAAATAGCAGAAGGGAAACTATATACCTCTTTATTTTTAGAATCAATTGGAACAAAATCGTCAGCTAAACAAGTAAATCCATTTGCTTGTAATAATGCTAAAGAAGTACTTTTTCCGTTACCAGAATCTCCTAAAAACAGCATAGATTCTTTACCATTAGTAATTGCTGAAGCATGAAAAACACCTAGCCATTCATTTTCTGATTTATTATGAATTAATTCAGTAATTTTCATTGAAAATTTTCCTTGAAAAAAATGAACATCTTTTAAATTCCAAGTTCCAATAATTTCATTTTCAATTGAAAAAGTAATAGCTTCTTTATTACTATAAACTTTAAAGTTATATATGCTTTTTGTTACACTTAAATCTTCTGTTACTAAATGAGCAAACTTTGGGTGAACTAAAGAAAATTCATATTCAGATAAGTAATGAACGGTAAAAAAAGTATTATTTACTTTATAATGCTTTATATATTCAAAAGTATTAGGCAATGAAACTGGATTTAATTTTGTTTCGGTAATATTTTGAGAAGTTAATAAAACTTTGATATCAGTAACTAAGTTTTCAGCTTGTTGATATGGAATATTTAAAGTGTAAAATAACTTCGCTATAACTTCCTGCTCATTTACTTTGTTATTAAGTAATGATAAAATTTCAGCCACTAAAGGTTCTACAACAATATATTCGTTGTTATCTTTGAACCAAACGATAGATTTGTTTTCGATTTGTTTTACTAACATATCTTGTAAAAGTAATAAAACCTCGAAATTTATCGAGGTTTTATTACTTTAATATATTGTTTTTTTAAGATCCAGGAGCTTCCGGACTTTGTGCTTGTGCTTTTTGAGGATTTAAAATCATGTATGTTCCTAAAGCAGTTAAAGCTGCGTATTTACTATAACCACCTATTTTTTTTAAAGCCTCTTTTCTTGTAATATCTTTTTTATTGTTACTTATGTTTTCTTTCATGATGTAATGCTTTTTTGTTATTCTAAGACAATTTTTTTACTAATTTTCCCTAATTCTGATGATAATTCTACAATATAAACTCCTGCAGAAACAGAAGGAATAGTTATCGTTGAAAAACCATTCGATTTAAAGTTTTGATCAACAACCTTTTGTCCTATTAAAGAATAGATTTTTAACGAAGCTTTTTGACTTTGTAAACCAGCAACAGATAATGTGTTTGGAGCAGATTTGTAAAAACTCACATCTTCTATTAATGTAGCCACAGGTGTATCTAATTTTTCAGAGCTTGTGCGTAAATAAAACCTTCCAATTCCGTTAATATCATTTTTAATTGTAATACTATAATTAGTATCTGTTATATCTATAAATTTATTGTTAGCTCTATCTTCTAAATATACTTTGGTGTTATTTGGTAAGTTATTAGAAGTAATAGAAAAATCTATTTTTTTACCAGCCTTCGCATTTAAACCAATTGGAATAGCAATATTTTCAATTTCATTAATAGGTAATGATTGAATAGCATAGTTTTTTCCTTGATTTTCGCTAACTAATTGCGAGTATAATGCAAACCTATTAGAAGTACTAAACATGCTACCGTCATAACCAAAATCAAAACCTTTGGTAGCGCCATTTACGTAATAAATTTTAGTAGATTTAGATTTTCCGTTCTCACTAGCTATTAAATTAATTTCTGTTCTAGAAGATCTTTGAAAAGTATCTGTTTGATGACTTTGATTTGCAGTATTAAAATTAATACTTGTATTAGAACCAGCACTAATAAAGAAACCTTGCCCGGGAGCTATTTGAAAACTAGCATCAGCAACAGACATTTTAAGGTCGTATTTATTTGCTGCTTGATTCCACATCCAAACAGTCCCTTCAGAAAACTTACCGTTATTATCAGTAAAAAAAGTACCAAGATTTATATACGAAGTAAACGGATTACCAACAAGATTGTAATTATTAGGAGAACCTTGAGTAATATTGTAAGGAACATTGCTAGAGTTTAATGTTCCTGTAAAACTTAAATCACCAGCAGCAGCTAATTTAGCTGATAAACCAGTACCTGCGTTAATATTAGCAGAAGATCCGCTTGTGTAATAATTCCAAGCAGTACCATTGTTGTTATAAGGAGCCATTGTAATATTAGATCCACCTTGATTAGCAAAAGTATGATTAGCAATTAAATCTTGAACAGTTTCACCATTAACAGGAGATGAAACTAAATGCCAATTAGTAGTTAATGTTCTTTTGTAAGTTACATTTCCAGTAACAGCTGCATTTGCTATTAAAGAAGCTCCAGAATTTATTGTAATACTATTCACTGTAACGGCAGATGAAATTGTAGGGTAGTTGGTCAACCCATTTGGTATAGTTACATTAGAACTAGAAACAGGAACATTATTAGTATTCCAGTTAGAAGCTGTGCTCCAATCATTATTAGTAGTTCCTGTCCATGTAATAGCATTAGTTTCTGTAACTGTTGGTACATCTATATAATTAGAAGTATTACCAGCATTATCTTTAGCAGAAACAACAAAGTTATTAGTAGTATTTTGCATTAAAGTAACAGAAAAACTCCAAGTATTTCCTGAAACAACTGAAGAACCTAATGAAGTTAAATTATCTGCATTTCCGTCATTATTAGAATCTAAATATGCATGAACAGTTACCCCGTTTTCTGTATGAGTTCCAGATAAAGTTTGTGTTGCTGAATTTACAGTTATAGTTGTTGCGGGTGTTGTTACTACTGGATTAACAGGAACAGTAGTGTCTACTAAAACTGCTGTAGTATTACCCACACCATTTAGTGTTAATATAGCATTTGTTCCAGCGCTGTTTTGTAAAGTTCCGTTATTATCATCTAATGTACCAATTACAATACCATCTGTATCGTTATCACCAGCTTGTACTACATATCTAAATAAAAGAGCACTTGTTGTACTACCACTTTGATAAACTGCTTGACGAACAGTAGCTCCTATGGTAATTGCTAATTGTGGAGTGCCTCCCGTAGTATTTACCGTTATGTTTTCATTAAAAATTACAGTAAAATCTAAATTATCATTAGCTTTATAAGTAGCACTTGCAGGTACTACAATATTAGTGATATCTGGAGCGGCTATTACTGAAATAGTTCTTGTGTCATTAGCACTACCTGCATTTTTATCTGTAGTTGTAAAAGTTATAGTTCTATTCGAAGTTCCTGGATTAGAAGATGTATTTCTATATCGTAATGATTGTAAAACTTCTTGGACGTTTGCATTAGTTGCATCACTATCAAAAGTAATGGTAAGCATTGTTCCATTTGTTACGATTCCTCCACTTACACTTAAATCACCGATGTCTGTTCCATCGGCTAAAATATTGGTACCGCTAACAGTAATAGCTGTTCCATCTCCATCAGCATCAGAAATACTTAATTCGTCAGCAGCTTCGTTGTTTGCTGTTATTTGAGCTGTTAAAGTACCACCATCCCAGTCTGAATCACCATCTGAATCGTTTACTGTACTAGTTGCATCTATTTGTGTTGCAGCATTTCCTTCCGTATAAACTAATGTAGAATTATTTATATTAATTGTAGGATCTGTATTAGAGCTTGCGGTTACAACTATTAAATCATCGATAGAAAAACCACCAAAGAAACTTGAAGCTGGTGTAATTATAAGTTGATCTATATTGATGAATGAACCAGTAGTTGGACTAGTAAAATCTATGCTGATAGCTGAATTATGATTAGGAGAAGTTAGTACAATTGTTCCTACTTCAGAGCCATCTCTCATTCCACTAATAGTAAAATTCATTGTTGAACCTCCTAAAGCTTGCTCGTAGGCAAATTGCATAGAGGTTAAACCAATTTCGTTTCCTGAATCTGTTGTTAAAGTACCTGAAGTAATAGGATCTGCTGCATCACCAATCCATGAAAGTACAGCTTCAGCTGATCCACCTATAGCATCTGTACCACTGTCGTTTCCGCTTACAGCAAAAGCTAGAATAATTCCTGTACCACTAGCAGACATATCAAAACCATTAAGTAAAGAACTAACAGAGTGATCGATACTAGGGTTGTTTGAATTTGCATGAGAAATTGTAGAAGTACCAAAAGTCATTGTGCTAGGGCTAGGAGTCACTTGCGAAAATGAATATTGTAAGTTAAATAAGATTGTGAAACAAAATAAAATTTTTGTTACTTGTTTAGAGTAGAGTTGTATCATTTTTTTAGGCTTGATTAGTAATCTAAATATATGAAAATATTCTGATTTAGAGGAGTATATAGAACATAAGCCCTTACATATTAATTAGTAAGAGCTTTGAGGTGGTTTATTAGCTTCTTGAAGGAAAATAACCTTGTAAAGCTATAATATAACGTACAATGGTGTATGGTTGTCTATTTTCGTAAGGTTGAGAAGCTCCTGTGAAGCCTATTGTTACATTACCACCAGAAACTGTTTGTCCGTTTACAGTATTTGTAGGTGGTCCATAAGCTTTTACTTGAGTTGCGCTTAATCCATTTCCGAATTGAGCTGAAGCAGGAACATCACCAGCTTGAGGAGTACTTCTTTGAGCAGAATCTGTACTTAATAATATATTTCCACCACCGCCGCTTACACTTGCTGTGTGATTATGTTGAGGCATTTGTAATGTTGATAATGTAGGAGATTCAATTCCACCTCTTTGACCTACTCTATAGTTATAAGAAGATCCTGGATGTAACCCAGCACTCATAGGTACTCTTCCTCGTAAATCAGGTAAAGCAAATGTTGTTCTTCCGTCACCTCCATACATAGTACCTAATAAAGAGAATAAAGCAGAGTTTTGAGAGATAGAGAGTAATTGACCATCACAAAAAGCCCACCCCCTAGGAGCGAAATTTCCTGCAAAGATTCTTACTTCTCCTAACATTTGATCTTGTGCATTTACATTATTGCTTGATAAAAAGAAACAAACAAATAGTAGTCCGATAATTTTTTTAATTGAATTCATAATAATTTTGTTTTGGTTAGTATTTTATTATCACAAATTTATTTTGAAAAAACGTTATATTGTAGAAATGATGCCTATATGTAGATTATATAAGCATAAATGTAGTAAGTAATGGTACAAGTGTATTTAATTTTTACGCCAAAAGAATGGGGTAAGTAAGATAAGTACTGTAAAAAGTTCTAAACGACCAATTAGCATCAAAAAAGAACAAAACCACTTAGCACCTGTTGAAAGATGATTAAAATTATCCACCGGACTTACGCTACCTATTGCAGGACCAATATTACCTAAAGATGAA
Organism: Tenacibaculum sp.; assembly: GCA_020631475.1. Classification (GTDB taxonomy): domain Bacteria; phylum Bacteroidota; class Bacteroidia; order Flavobacteriales; family Flavobacteriaceae; genus Polaribacter. Next base: position 21,663 of record JAHDHE010000017.1, read on the forward strand.
GCACATGCGCCTAAAGCAGAGGGTAAATCTAAACCTAAAAAAGCTAAGATAACTGTTCCGATAATAAAGATTAACATATATAGAATAAAGAAAGAAAGAATGTTAAAAACAATCGTTTGGTTTACAGCTTTACCATCGTAACGTACAGGAATAATAGCATTTGGATGTAATGATTTTTTAAATTCTAAAAAACTGTTTTTAAGCATTACAATATGTCGTACAATTTTTACACCACCAGAGGTTGATCCGGCAGAACCACCTAAGAAAAATAAAGAGAAAAATAAGGCTGTTAAAAAAAAGCTCCACATAGTAAAATCTGCTGAAACAAATCCAGTAGTTGTAATTACTGATATTACAGAAAATAATGAGTGTCTAATTGCACTTTCTGTTTTTCCCCAAACCATTGGGTGGTTTATAGATGTCTGTAAATTAGGGTCTTGATAAAAAATAATAGTAATTGCTACAACAGTAGATATTGCTAATATTCCATATAAATAATATTTAAACTCTTCACTCTGTATTACTTTTCTAACTTTTCCTTTTAAAGCAAAATAAGTAAGCACAAAGTTTGTTCCTGCTATGAACATGAAAAATATAATAATATATTGAATTAAAGGAGCTCCATTCCAGTGTGCTACACTTGCATTTTTGGTTGAAAACCCTCCAGTACTAACAGTAGCCATTGCATGGTTTATGGCATCAAACCATGTCATTCCAGCTACTTTTAAAAGTAAAAACTCAACAAAAGTTAATAATACATAGATTAACCATAAGCGTTTTGCAGTATCTGTAATACGTGGATGTAATTTATCTGCTGATGGACCTGGAGCTTCAGCCATAAATAACTGCATACCACCAATACCTAATAAAGGTAAAATTGCAATTGTTAATACAATGATTCCCATACCACCAATCCAATGCGTTGCACTGCGCCAAAAAAGGATTCCTTTTGGCATAGACTCTATATCTGTTAATATTGATGATCCAGTAGTTGAGTACCCAGAAATAGTTTCAAAAAAAGCATTTGTTATACTTGGGATACTATTAGATAGTAAATAAGGAAGCATACCTGTAATAGATAAGGTTAACCATCCTAAAGTAACGATAAGATATCCTTCTTTTTTCTGAATATTTTTATCATCAGGTTTGTTAAAAAAATAAAGTAATAAACCAATAGCAATTGTAATAATACCAGCGCTTAAAATTCCCCATTTAGAAGGTTCATCATAATATAAGCTAAAAGGTAAAGATAACCACATGAATAATCCATTAAGGGTTGCAGTTACTCCTAAAAAGCGATAAATGAGTTTAAAGTTAAGATTTTCCATTAGTTGAATAAATCTTCTACAGTTGTAATAGCTTCTGGTAAACAGAAAACAATAGCTTTATCTCCATTTTGTAATTGAAAGTCACCAAAAGACATATGTGGTTTTCCATTTCTAATTACGCCGCCAAAAACAGCTTCTCTAGGAAAACGCAATTCTTTAATTGGTTTCTGTGTTACTTTTGCATTTGGCTGAACTTCAAACTCAAAAACTTCAGCATCAATATTATATAAGTTTGCTAATGCTAAAATTTCACCTTTTCGAATATGACGAAAAATATTACTAGCAGCAATTAATTTTTTATTGATAAGTGTATCAATACCAATTGTTTGAGAAATATTGATGTAATCCATATTTTCAACTAAGGCAACTGTTTTCTTAACTCCTTTTGATTTTGCTACTAAACAAGACATAATGTTTGTTTCAGAATCGCCAGTAACAGCTACAAAAGCATCCATTTCCCGTATGTTCTCTTGCTCTAAAAGCTCTAAATCTCTACCATCACCATGAATTACTAACGTATTTCTTAGGTCTTCAGCAAGATTTAAAGCTTTCTCTTTTTTTCTTTCAATTAGTTTAACCTTAAAATTATCGTTACAAAGGCTTCTTGATGTTTTTCGACCAATACTACTACCGCCAAGAATCATTACATTTTTAATATCAACTTGTTCTTTTCCAATAATAGGGTACAATTTTTCTATACTATAATTTGGTACCGAAAAATATACTTGATCGTTCATTTTATAAACAGTATCTCCTCTTGGAATAATGGTTTGAGCAGTTCCATCTCGTTTTATAGCTATTGTAATAAAATCAACAAGACTAAATTTATCTTTTGCTTCTTTAACTGTTAAATCTAAAATAGGTGATTTATAGCCTAAGGTTGTTCCCATAATGTTAAAAACACCATTTTCAAAAGCTACGGTATCATTAAAAGAAGATTGATTTAATAGTAATTTAATTTCTTCAGCGGCTAGTGCTTCTGGAGAAATCATAAAATCTACCCCATAATCTTTAAAATTGATGCTATCATTTTTTAAAAACTCAGGATTGTTAATTCTAGCTATTGTTTTTTTAACACCTAAAGCTTTACCAACAACAGATATTGTAAAATTTGTATTCTGACTTTCAGTAACAGCTAATAACAAATCAGCAGAGTCAATACCAATTTCTTTAAGTAATTTTATAGAGGTTGCATCTCCTTTTTTGGTAATAACGTCTAAGTGGTTATTAATATAATTAAGCTTGTCGCCATCAAAATCAATCACATATGTATCTTGTGATTCGTAAGAAAGGAGTTTAGCCAAATGAAAACCTACGTCTCCAGCCCCGGCTATGATAATCTTCATATTTGAAATTAAAAATAGGTTACAAAGATACTGTGCATCTTTGGGTTGTGCAAAAAATGAATTATATTTATAAGAGAAAATAGAATTTTAAATCGCATGAAAAAGTTTTCTATTAAATCATGGGCATTAGATGATAGACCTAGAGAGAAATTAATGATTAAGGGTAAGTCTGTACTCTCTGATGCAGAATTAATTGCAATACTTATTGGTTCGGGAAATAGAGAAGAAAGTGCTGTGGCATTATCTAAAAGAATATTGTTGTCTGTAGATAATGATTTAAATTCATTAGCGAAATTATCTGTTGAGGAATTAATGAAGTTTAAAGGAATAGGGGAGGCTAAAGCAATTTCGATCGTAACAGCTTTAGAGTTTGGAAAAAGAAGGCAATTTGAGCATAAGAAAATTGTTTCTAAAATTAAAAGTTCTACAGATGTTTCTTTGATAATGCAACCATTGATAGGCGATTTACAGCATGAAGAATTTTGGGTATTATTTTTAAATAATTCTAACAAAGTTTTAGCAAAACAACAATTAAGTAAAGGAGGCTTAACTGCTACTTTCGTTGATGTAAGATTATTATATAAACGGGCTTTAGAGCTTTCTGCTGTAGGAATTATTGTGTGTCATAATCATCCTTCTGGTAAATTAAAACCTAGTAGCTCGGATATTGATTTAACTAATAAAATTTTAGCGGCAGGAAAAACACTAGATATAAAACTATTAGACCATTTAATAATTACCGAAAAAGCGTATTTTAGCTTTGCAGATGAAGGAATTTTATAGTCCTTGAATTATTTTACAGTTTATATTTAATGACTATGATACTTATTTATACGCATAAAGTTACTCCTAGAGTTCGTTATATTTTTAAGCATATTTTTACACGTATTTTACAAATACCAATCGATTTTACAGGTAAAGTTGAAGAATTTGTGGCTTACAACGGACCAAAATTTTCTTACACTAATGTAGCTTTAGGTAAAGAGTTTTTTGTTAAAAGTAACGAATTATTGTTTCAGCAAGGAATTAAAGATTTTGAAATTAATGTTCAAAAATGGGATGACATTCCCTGTTTCTTTTTAACGGGGGAACAATCTGAAATTCCGTTTGATATTTTCGCTGCAAGTTTTTATTTAATCTCAAGATATGAAGAATATATACCGCATATAAAAGATACTCATGGAAGGTTCTCAGCGACAGAAAGTATTGCTTTTAAAAATAATTTTTTGGAAAAACCTTTAGTTGATATTTGGGCGTATAAGTTTTTAAAAACATTAAAAATTAAATTCCCTGATTTTACGCATTCAACAAGAAAATACAAATACATTTCAACTATAGATGTTGATAATGCTTTTGCATACAAACACAAAAGTTTTGTAAGAACAATTGGTGGATTTTTAAAAGATGCTTATCAGTTTAAAATATTTACTATTTGGGATCGATTTGCAGTATTGTTTAATATTAAAAAAGATCCATATGATACTTTTAAAACAATTATAGAAAGTAAAAAAATACATAAAGTAAGAACCATTTTTTTCTTTTTAATAGGTGATTATACCACTTTCGACACTAATGTTTCAGCATCAAAAACAAAATTTAAATTATTAATTAAAGATATGGTCGATTATGCTCGGGTAGGTTTACACCCTTCGTACTATACCATGAATAATGCTGGATTGCTTAAGAAAGAGAAAGAGCGTTTAGAAAGTATAACAAATATGCCTATAAAAAGATCTCGTCAACATTATTTAAGAATTTCTTTACCTGAAACATATCAGAAATTAATAGACTTAGAAATAGATGAAGATTATTCGATGGGTTATGCAAGTCATACAGGTTTTAGAGCAAGTACCTGTACACCTTTTTATTTTTACGACTTAGATTTCGAAATTCAAACACCTTTAAAAATTTTCCCATTTGCTTTAATCGATTCTACTTTAAATGATTATATGAAGTTAACAGCAAAACAATCACTTGGTAAAATTAGAGATTTAAAAAATGAAGTAAAATCAGTTAATGGAGTTTTTATAACCGTTTTTCATAACGAAAGTTTGAGTAATTATCAGAGATGGAGGGGGTGGAAACGTGTTTATAATTCAATGTTAAAAATAGTAAAATAAAAAATGAATATAAAACACATATTCTTTGATTTAGATCATACACTTTGGGATTTTGATAAAAATTCTAAATTAACTTTTAATCAAATATTTCAAGAACAAAATATAAATATTCCAATAAATGATTTCTTAAATGTTTATATGCCAATAAACTTAAATTATTGGCGACTATATAGAGAAGATAAAGTTTCGAAGTCAGATTTACGTTATAAGAGACTTAAAGAAACTTTTGATGAGTTAAACTATACAATTTCTAATGATTTGATAAATAAAATCTCGGAAGATTATATTTTATATTTGCCTAATCATAATCATTTATTTGACGGAACAATTGAGGTTTTAGAATATTTAAAAGAAAAATATACCTTGCATATTATTACAAATGGATTTGAAGAAGTTCAGAACTTAAAAATGCAAAAATCTAGAATATTAAAATACTTTAAAGAAATTATTACATCCGAAAGTGTAGGAGTTAAAAAACCAAATCCTAAAATATTTGATTTTGCATTAAAAAAAGCAAATGCATTAGCAGAAGATTCTGTTATGATAGGAGATAGTTATGAAGCTGATGTTATAGGAGCTTTAAATGTAGGAATGCTAGCCATCCATTTTATAAATGAGAAAAGTAACAAAGAGTCTGGAGTTATAGCGATTAAGAAATTGTTAGAGTTAAAGAAATATTTATAAAACAAAAACGTTTATATGTTTATGATGAAGAAACATATTTTTTTATTAGTAATTAGTATCATTATACAAATTTCATGTGTAAAAGATATTGATTTTAATCAAGTTGAAGACTTAGAATTAACACCTACTTTAGTAGCAGCATTGGTAAATACAAAAATAAAACAAACATCAATGGTTAACTCTTCAGGAGTCGAGCAAACTGTGTTTAAGGATGTTTCAAGATTTGATGTTTTTTCTACTTCAACATTTAAGAAAGTTCAGAAAATGGTAGTTAATTTTGAAGTTACAAATCCATTTAATCGACGATTTACATTGTTGCTTACTTTTTTAGATGATAACTCAGTGATAACTTACCAATTTCCCTTATTAACTGCACCAGAAAACGTTGTTAATCATAAATTTTCACATGAAATAATTATAGCTAATTCACCATCAATATTAAATTCAAAAAACCTTGATGCAACCATACGTCTATTACCAAGTTCAGATGGATCGATAATTAATATCAATGAAGACAAGACATTTAAATTTACTTCTTCAGGAACCTTTTTTCTTAAAATTAATTAATGAAAAAATATTTTAGCTATTTATTTATTATTGGATTATTGTTTACAAAAACTTTAATTTCTCAAAACAAACAAGTTTTATATGGGTTCGATGCTATACCGCAAACCTTATTATTAAACCCTGGAGCAGAAACGAATTATAAATATCATTTAGGAATTCCTGTTTTATCTGGAATATCTTTTCAAGCAGGAATAACAGGAGTAACTGTAGCTGATTTATTTAGAAACAATTCTATTGATTTTACATCGAAACTTTTAAATGCAATTGATAAGTTATCGGCAAACGATTATATACAAATCCATTCGCAAATAGAAATATTAAATGCAGGGTATCAACTTAATAAAAGAGACTATTTAAGTGTTGGTTTTTACACAGAACTAGATGCTTTTGGTAGTGTTCCAAAAGACGCTTTAGTATTACTTAGAGATGGAAATAGAACCCATTTAAATAAAAGTTTTTTGTTATCTCAAGGAAGTTTTAAAGCCGAAGCTATTGGTGTTTTACACGCAGGTATATCCAGAAAAATAAATGAAAACTTTACAGTCGGAGCTAGATTTAAAATTTATTCGGGTATTTTTAACACTACCTCTACAAATAATACAGGTAGTTTTACTACTCGTTTAAATCAGAATAATGAATATTCACATTCTTTAAATAACATTAATGCTACTGTATACAGTTCAGGGTTTTATGATGAAAATGATAAAGCTATTAACCCGAGTGATTTAGTTGGTAGAGCTTTTCTAAGTGGTAATATTGGTGTAGGTTTTGATATAGGATTTACTTACCAAGTAAACAAACAAATAGAAATTACAGCAAGTTTATTAGACCTTGGTTTTATAAATTATTCTAAAGATGTTTTAAATTCTAAAATAGCAGGTGATTATGTATTTTCTGGATTAGATTTTCAATATGATGGAACTAATAACGACTATTGGCAAAACTTAAAAAATGAGTTTAAGGCTCAAGTAACATCAGAAAAAAATAGAGAATCTTATACTGTTATCCGACCAATAAAATTTAATAGTTCGTATAAATATAGTTGGGGTAAAAGTCGAAACGAAGAAAGTTGTAGTGATATAAGTTATAAAGACTTTTATGACAATTCTGTAGGAGCACAATTGTTTTCTGTTTTTAGACCAACAGGACCTAAAGTTGCATTAACGGGGTTCTATGAAAGAAAGTTTGCTAAAAAATTTAACACAAAAATTACATATACCATTGATGATTTTTCATACTCTAACCTTGGGGTAGGAGTATCTACAAAAATCGGAAAAATTAATGTTTATGGAATGTTAGATAATTTATTTAGTATAACCGATATTGCTAGTGCTAATAGTGCCTCTTTTCAATTAGGAATTAACTTAATTTATAATTAAATGAAAAAAATAATATTTATTTTACTGCTGATAACAGCATCAACCTTTGCTCAAAAAAAAATTAATAATTACAAGTATGTAATTGTACCTAATAGGTTTGAGTTTGTAAAAAAGAATGATCAATATCAAACTAGCTCATTAACAAAATTCTTATTCAATAAAAGTGGATTTACTGCTTTTTTAGCAGATGAGTCATTACCAAAAGAAGTTGCAGAAAATAGATGTTTAGTTCTAACAGGTTCTGTTAAAGATGATTCAGGAATGTTTACAACTAAAAGTATTGTAGAATTAAAAGATTGTTATGGTAATGTTGTTTTTACATCAAAAGTAGGTGTAAGTAAAAATAAAGAGTATAAAAAAGCATATCATGAAGCTATACGTAATGCTTTTAAATCTGTAGCAGCTTTAAAATATAAATATATCACTAGTGAAAAAAATATATTAGAAAATAAAAAAGAAGATGTTGCTATAGTTGTTGAAACCCCAAAAGCAATCATTAAAACTTCAGATAAAATTAAAGAAGTTAAAAATGACATTTCTAAAACTTTATACGCACAAAGTATTACTAATGGTTTTCAGTTAGTAAATATGAAGCCAGAAGTAGTTTTTCAAATTTTAAAGACTAATGTAAATGATGTTTTTATTATTAAAGATAAAAACGGGTTGATATATAAGAGCGGCAATGATTGGATAGCTGAATATTTTAAAGGAGATAAAATAGTTCTAGAAAATTATCAAATAAAATTTTAATTTAATTATAATTACTAAAAAGAGCCCTTATAAGCGCTCTTTTTAGTAATTATACTTATCCTTCCAACGATGTTTTAATAACTCTCTAAATTGATTTTCACGTGCGTTATTTCCAGGTTCATACAACTTGGTGTTTTTAATTTCATCGGGTAAAAATTCTTGATTCACAAAATTACCAGAATAATTATGTGAGTATTGGTAATCTTTTCCATAATCTAAATCTTTCATCAATTTAGTAGGAGCATTTCTTAAATGCAAAGGAACAGATAAATCTCCTGTTGTTTTTACCAAGTTTTGAGCTTCACCAATAGCCATATAAGAAGCATTACTTTTAGCCGAATTAGCTAAATAAACAGCACATTGACTTAATATTATTCTAGATTCTGGATATCCAATTACCGAAACTGCCTGAAAAGTATTATTAGCCATAATAAAAGCAGTTGGGTTTGCATTTCCAATATCTTCAGATGCTGCTATAAGCATTCTTCTAGCAATAAATTTCACATCTTCACCACCTTCAATCATTCTTGCAAGCCAATAAACAGCAGCATTTGGGTCGCTACCTCTAATCGATTTTATAAATGCTGAAGCAATATCATAATGTTGTTCACCAGTTTTGTCGTATCGAACCGTATTTTTTTGAATTTTTGATAAAACCAATTCATTAGTAATTTCTGTTTCATCATCAGCAGAAACTAATAATTCAAAAATATTTAAAAGTTTACGAGCATCTCCACCAGAAACTTGTAATAAAGCATCTGTTTCCTTTAATTTTATTTTTTTAGTTGATATGATTTCATCTTTTTCAATAGCTCTATGTATTAAAGCAATCAAATCATTTTTATCAAATGAATTTAAAATGTAGACTTGGCAACGAGAAAGTAGGGCAGGTATCACTTCAAAACTTGGGTTCTCTGTAGTTGCACCAACTAATGTAACCCAACCTTTTTCAACAGCACCTAATAAAGAATCTTGTTGCGATTTACTAAAACGATGGATTTCATCAATAAATAAAATAGGATTTTTTTGAGTAAACAATCCTCCGCTTTTTTTAGCCTTCTCAATAACCTCTCGAACATCTTTTACGCCTGAACTAATTGCACTTAAAGTGTAAAAAGGACGACCAGACTCATTTGCAATAATATTAGCTAGAGTTGTTTTACCTATACCAGGAGGTCCCCATAAAATTAATGAAGGAATAATTCCTTGTTTTATGTGATTGGTTAAAATACCATTTTTACCAACTAAATGTTGTTGACTTATATAGTCGTTTAAATTTTGAGGACGTATTCTTTCTGCCAAAGGTTGATTCATGATGTAAAAATAGAAAAGATTTATGACAGATATTCCGAAATTCGTATTTGGATTTATTTTTGTTATTTTGATTTACATGAAAACTGACGAACAATTTACTTTTAGTAACAATATTTTTGTAATTCCAGCTTTACTTGTTTTTTCAATATGGTTTATTTATTGGGTTGAAATTAAATTTGGATTCAATTTTAATAAATATGGAATTTTCCCAAGAAGTTTTAGCGGTTTAAAGGGTGTTTTATGCGGTCCATTTATTCATGGTGATACTAAGCATCTTTTTAATAATTCTGTTCCGTTATTTGTATTGTCAATGTGTCTTTTTTACTTTTATAAAGAGTTATCATTAAAAGTGCTAATTTATGGTGGTTTGTTAGCAGGTTTCTTAACATGGATTATTGCTCGTGAATCATACCACATAGGAGCTAGTGGAATTGTTTACCTTTTATTCAGTTTTGTGTTTTTTAGCGGAATAATAAGAAAACATTATAGATTAGTAGCGGTTTCTTTAATTACCATTTTTTTATATGGAAGTATGATTTGGTATGTGTTTCCTATTAAAGAAGGAATGTCTTGGGAAGGACATTTATCTGGATTAATTATCGGATTTATTTTATCTGTAATTTATAGAAATAAAGGTGTAGTAAAAGAAAAGTTCAAGTTTTCAAAAACCGAATTTGATGATATGTTTGATGAAGAGGGAAATTATATTCCACCAGTTTTAGAAGAAAATGAAGAAATATTAGAATTGAATTATAAATATTTTTATAAAGAAAGTGAATAAAAAATCCTGCTATTAAGCAGGATTTTTAATTTTATATTTATTGTCTTTGTCGTACAGCTTCATAAAGAAATACTCCACAAGCAACAGAAACATTTAAAGATTCTATTTCACCTAATAAAGGTAGTTTAGCTTTATAATCAACCATTTTTAATACCGAATTAGATACACCTTTATGTTCTGAACCCATAATAATGGCCATAGGCTGTTTAAAATCTATATCGAATGCATTATCTTCAGTTTTTTCAGTAGCAGCGACTAACTTAATATCAGCTGCTTGTAGTTGAAACATTGCATCTTTAATATGATCTACTTTACAAATCGGCATTTTAAACGCAGCACCAGCTGAAGTTTTAATAGTTTCTGCATTAACAGGAGCGCTACCACTTTTTTGGATGATAATTCCGTTTACACCTGTACACTCTGCAGTTCTAATGATTGCTCCAAAATTCCTAACATCAGAAACTTGATCTAATAATAAAAACAAAGGTGTTTTCCCAGATTCTAAAGTAGTTTCAATTAATGATTCTAAATTGTGAAAATCAATAGGAGAAATTTTAGCAACTGCTCCTTGATGATTATTGTGTTTAGATAATCGATCTAATTTTTCAGTAGGTACAACGCTAGTAGAAATTTTATTTTTCTTCAATAATTTATCTAACTGAAAAAATAATTCTCCTCTTAATCCTTTTTGTAAATATACTTTGTTAAGTGATGCATCACTTTC
>JAHDHE010000088.1 GCA_020631475.1 Tenacibaculum sp.
GATCTTAAGAATGATTGATCATTTAAAGCTCCTGTATCATAACCATAAAAAGGCACAAAATTATTGATGTAGTTCTGGTTGTATCCTCCTAAACGATAATCGAACATTTGGGATGCTTTTTTACCTAGTGTATATCCTGCTTCAGATATGTATTGAAATGTTAACTTATCGTAAAAAGTTGTTGAAAACCCCAGTTTTCCTCCTATTTGAGAAAATTGCTGAAAAGATTGACTTCCTTGTGCTAGTTCAGATAAATCATCATTTCTATCTGACCAAACAAACCATTTAAAGCCAACATCCGCATAAAAACCTTCGGTCGGAAACATTTTTTTATCGTAAGTATCTAGTTTTAGAAATGAATAAAGGTTAACGTAATTACTATTATCAAAAAAAGTTTCCTGTCCGTTAGTTAAAATATTTTCTGAACTTACTTTTATATGCTTTTGTTCTACACCAAAACCTAAAGCAAACTTTTTATCGACTGTAGTTTGTAGGTAAAATGCGTTACTAAAATCAGTATATCTAATATTTATTAAATTATTATCGAATAAAAAATCACTATTAAAGGTATTATATCTTGATGTAAATCCATAACTAGGAAGTAGCCCGTTATCGATAAAATACTGAAAATCGTATCGTATTTTATCTCCAATACCTAAATCTAAAGAAAGTTGATCGTTTTGAAAGAGTATTTTTTTATGACTGTAGTTTAATAACATTGCCGATTTATATAATAAATCATAATGTAACCCAAAACGTAAATAAGAGTTTACATTATCTTCTTTTACAACCAATTCTAACTTCTTTCCTTCAAAGGATTTTTCGAAATGATAATCAATTCTTTTAAAATTCTTAGATGCTGTTAAAGTATTTATTTTTTTTGAAACATCTTTATAAGAAACACTATCGCCTTCTCTTAATTGAAGCTTACCTAAAATATAATTATTCGTGTAGTTTTTATTACCTTTTATAATAATTCTATCCACTAAAAATTTATTTTCTTTTAATGCTAATTTGGGTCTTTTCTTTTTAGTATGCTGAAGTTTAGCAATGCTATCAAAAACCATTTTATAAGGTTTTGCTGCTATGATTCCTTTTTTTAAAATTTCATCTTTTTTATCGAAAGAAATAACGCTGTATTCAACAATATCTGGTCGTACATAAATGTTTAATAAACTAACTTGCTCATCTGCTTTTTTATACATCTGAAAGTTTACTATTTGCATTAAAAGTGATGCTACCGATGTTAATTCTTCTCGTTTTAACAACTCACCTTGTACACTAACACCAATTATTAAATCCATTCCTTTTTGTTTCATAACATCAACAGGAAAGTTATTTACTACACCTCCATCTATCATTAATTTTCCATCTATCTCAACAGGATTTAATAAGGAAGGAAAAGCTCCACTTGCTCTTAAAGCCAATGGTAAAGATCCATTTTCTAGCACTTCTTCTGCGCCAGATTCAATATTAGTTGCTATACAGTAAAAAGGTATAGGCAACTTACTAAAGTCATTAATTTCATCTACTGGAGCCAACAATTCAGTTAAAAAATTTAAAACATTTTGACCTTTAGATAAACCTAATGGAAGTCCAATATTTCCTTCTTTTATAGGTAAAGAAACAATATACTTTTCTCCATGTTGTTTTTTAAAAAGTGGTTTTTCTCTTCTAGGTATTTTATCACGAAGAAGCCCCATAAAATCAGTATTATCAATAATTTTTTCAATCTGATCTGCTGAATATCCTGCTGAATATAATCCACCAATAATAGATCCCATACTGGTTCCTCCAATATAATCTACTTGCACTCCAGCTTTTTCTAACTCTTTTAAAACACCCACATGAGCAAATCCTTTTGCGCCACCACCACTTAAAACCAATCCTATTTTTGGTTGATTTTGAGAAAAAAGTAATGCTGGAAAAATTAATAAGATTAGCAATTTTTTCATTCTTTTTCTTTTTGATAATATTGATAAACTTTCTGTGCTCTAGATAAACCAACAACATCTTTTAATTCGTCTAATGTTGCTTCTTTTACTCGTTTAGCCGATTTAAATTTACGTAATAAATTAGTTATGGTTTGGTTACCAATATCTGGTATTTGTTCTAATTCTGATTGAATCGCACTTTTACTTCGCTTATTTCTATGAAAAGTGATACCAAAACGGTGCGCTTCATTACGTAAAAACTGAATAATTTTTAAACTTTCAGATTTCTTATCTAAATACAACGGAATAGAATCTCCTGGATAATAAATTTCTTCTAATCGCTTTGCAATTCCTATGATTGCAATTTTACCGCGCAAGCCTAAAACATCTAAACTCTTTAATGCCGATGATAGTTGTCCTTTTCCTCCATCAATTACAATTAATTGTGGTAATGGTTGATTTTCTTCTAACAATCGTTTGTAACGTCGAAAAACTACCTCTTCCATAGATGCAAAATCATCAGGTCCCTCTACAGTTTTTATGTTATAATGACGATATTCTTTTTTACTCGGCTTACCATCTTTAAACACAACACAAGCAGATACAGGATGCGTTCCTTGAATATTCGAATTATCAAAACATTCTATATGTCTTGGTTCAACACTTAAACGCAAATCTTTTTTCATTTGTCCCATAATACGCTTTACATGACGATCTGGGTCTACAATTTTTATTTGCTTAAATTGTTCCATTCTGTAGTATTTCGCATTGCGTTCTGACAATTCTACGATACGTTTTTTATCACCTAATTTAGGAACAGTTACTTTTATTTGTTCTCCTAAATCAACCTTAAAAGGAACATACACTTCTCTTGATAAAGAATTAAATCGATTACGAGTTTCTATAATAAAAAGCTCTAGTAATTCTTTATCAGTTTCATCTAATTTCTTTTTTATTTCAGTGGTGTATGATTGAACAATTGATCCGTTCATCACTTTAAAAAAGTTCGCATACCCGTGGGTTTCATCAGAAATAATAGAAAACACATCTACATTATTAATCGATGGATTTACAATAGTCGATTTTGCTTGATAGTTTTGTAAAGAGGCTAATTTATCTTTTATTTTTTGCGCCTCTTCAAATTTCATTTCAGCTGCAAAATCAAGCATCATTTGTTGTAAATGTTCTAAGCTTTCTTTAAAATTTCCTTTTATAATATTTCGAATCGCTCTAATATCTTCAAGGTAATTATCTTCATACTGATAACCTTCGCATGGACCTTTACAATTTCCTAAATGATATTCTAAACAGACTTTATATTTACCTGTATTAATTTTTTCCTGGCTTAAATCGTAATTACAAGTTCGTAACGGATACAGTTCTTTTATTAAATCTAAAAGCGCATGTATCGTTTTCATATTAGTATAAGGACCAAAATATTCCGAACCGTCTTTAATTACTCTTCGTGTTGAAAATACTCGAGGAAAACGTTCTTTTTTAATACAAATCCATGGATAAGATTTATCGTCTTTTAATAAAATGTTATAACGTGGTTTGTATTTTTTTATCAGGTTATTCTCTAACAATAAAGCATCTGTTTCTGTATCAACTACGACATGCTCTATTCTAACAATTTTTTTGACTAATATTCTGGTTTTACCGTTTTCATGATTCTTATTAAAATATGATGAAACACGTTTTTTTAAGTTCTTTGCTTTACCAACATAAATAATTACATCTTCTTTATCAAAATATTGATAAACACCTGGTGAGTTTGGTAATGTTTTTATTTGAAGTTCTAATGGAGTTGGCATACAACGAAAATACAATTTTATACAGATATTTAAACGGCTATACTTACTTTTACATCAATATTTATTTAACACCGAATGCAAGAGC
>JAHDHE010000018.1 GCA_020631475.1 Tenacibaculum sp.
ACTCTTGGGTCATCATGCCATCTTCTTAGTATTTTATGCTCTATATAATCGAGAGTATATGTTTTTTTACCAACGGTAGCAAAAGGTATTTTCCATGCATTTCTCCCTTTTCTTTTTATGTCTGTGATTTTTTTAAGAGGATAACTATCTAATATTAATTTAATAGTATATGCATTATATGCATTAATCCAAAAAGCTTTAGCTTTATTTGTAGGCCATTTTTTTCCAGGAACTGTTTTTTCTAAATGTGTTAAATAGATATCTAATAGAGCTCTGTTTTTTCTTAAACCCTTATAATCGATATTCCCTTCGGAAGTAACATAGGTTTTTAAAAGGGCGTTAAATACATCGGTTTGTGACTGTGATTGAATACTTATAAATAAGAAGCATATAAAAAGGGTAATTGTTTTTCGCATTTTTTTAATTTTAAATACTATGAGACATTTGATATCTTTTGACGAAGTTTTTTTTAAATCATTACAATTAATTTTTACAGATAAATAATTCAATAAAGTAGGGTAAAATTATTTTTATATGTTTTTATACTAGTGAAAACAATTAATCTTAATTAAAAACTATTTATATAATGAAAATAAAACTTAGCACATTATTACTGCTATTTTTAATAGTATTTATTTCTTGTAGTGATAATGATATTTTACAGCCAGAACAAAAAAATACACTTTCTAAAAATAAAAATTTTCTAAAAATTAAAGAAGGGATTTCATTAATTCGCAGTATAGCTGAAAAAAACCATTCATCTAAAGGTTTGGCAATTAGTTATTTAGTTAGAAAAGGAAAACTGAAATTAAATAATAGAGAAGGAAACACAGGGAGCGGAAGTACTGGAAATGGTGACACAGGAAACGGAAGTACAGGAAATGGTGACACAGGGAGCGGAAGCACAGGAAATGGTGCCACAGGAAACGAAAGCACAGGAAATGGTGACACGGGGAACGGAAGCATGGGAAATGGTGACACAGGAAACGGAAGTACAGGAAATGGTGACACAGGGAACGGAAGCACAGGAAATGGTGCCACAGGAAACGGAAGCACTGGAAATGGTGACACAGGAAATGGTGCCACAGGAAACGGAAGCACTGGAAATGGTGACACAGGAAACGGAAGTACAACAAACAATATTATTTCTACTTGCGCTATAGTAACAGAAAAAGCAGGGATAAACAACAGTATTGTTATTATGATTGATTATGGTACTGGATGTATAGAAAATGGAGTGTTAATAGCAGGTAAAATCATTACAACTTTTACTGAACAAAATGGTGCGGTTAATTTAGATGAAGTTAAAGAGGAATTCATAGATTTTTCTATAACATACCCATATTGTGATAACGTTAATACAAATGGCGATTGTGTATCTACTTTAGAAATAAAAGAATCTGTTGTTACTAATGGTATAGTTGTTTATAAATCAAGTAAACCTGGTGCTACAATTGGAGATAAATTCTTTTTTAATGAAAATTTAAAATTAAAATTTTCTGATGGAGAGGAAATAACTTCTAAATCTAATTATACAGAAATTGAAACTCAAGAAGCATTAAGTATTATTGAAGGAAATGGATTATATTCAGGAAAAAGCTTTGAGTATACTTATAAAATAATAAAACCAGTTATTTATAAATTTTCTTGTAATACTGATATATTTATGCCGGTAAGTGGAGTTGAAAAGGAGAATTACAAGGGGCTAAATGCTAATGAAAATACTGAATCTTTCAGTTATGAAATTGATTATGGTAATGGAGAATGTGATAACAAAGCTAATATTACAGAAAATGGTGTTTCTACAGAAGTTGATTTTGGAGCATAAATATTATTATAGTTTTTAACAGTAATAAAAAAGGGATTTACTTTATAAAGTAAATCCCTTTTTTATAGGTATATTATATAGTAACTTTTATAAGTCGAACCCAATATTAACGCCTAATTTGTTTGCAATTAACTTATTAATACGTTGTTTAACTTCTGGTATTTTTACACTTTCTAAAACAGTATTTGCAAACGCATACATTAGTAATGCTTTAGCTTCTTTTTTAGGAATTCCACGTTGTTGCATATAAAATAAAGCATCTTCATCTAATTGACCAATAGTACAACCATGAGAACATTTTACATCATCAGCAAAAATTTCTAATTGAGGTTTTGCATTAATGGTCGCTTTATCACTTACTAAAATATTATTGTTTTGTTGATAAGCATTTGTTTTTTGAGCTTCTTTTTCAACAATTACTTTTCCGTTAAAAACAGCTGTAGAACGCTCGTCGTAAATTCCTTTATAATCTTGATGAGATTCACAATTAGGCTCTATATGATGCACTAATGTATGGTGATCTACATGTTGTTTCCCTTCAGTAATCGTGATTCCTTTTAAGATAGAATCAATATGCTCTCCTCTTTGGTAAAAGTTTAAATTATTACGTGTAATATTTCCTCCAAAAGAGAATGTATGTACTGAAACAATACTATTTGATTTTTGCTCTATGTAAGCATTATCTACCAAAGAAGCATTGTTATTGTCGTTTTGAATCTTGTAAATATCTACCGTTGCATCTTTAGCGGCAAAAACTTCAGTTACTGAGTTTGTTAAAACAGGATTAGAAGTTAAGCTTTGGTGACGCTCTATAATTTGAACATGTGCATTCTGTTCAGCTACAATTAAATTACGAGGTTGTAGCATGGTTGCAGCTTCAGAACCTGTAGTAAAATTGATGATTTGTATAGGCTTTTCTACCTCAACATTTTTAGGTATATAAATATAAGCTCCTTCGCTTGAAAATGCAGTATTTAAAGAAGTTAAATTGTCTTGCTTCGCTATTTTATTGAAGTAATTCTCAATAACAGCTTTGTATTTTGGTTTTGTTAATGCTGAAGACATTAAACAAACATCTATTGTATCGTGTGTTGTTTCTGATAAGAAAGAACTATACTTTCCGTCTATAAATACAATTTTATAGGTGTCGATATCGTGGATAAAATATTTCTTTACATCAGCCAATTCTATAGCAACTTCCGAGTTAGGAAAAATACTATAATCATGTTTTAATATTGAGTTTAAAGAAGTGTATTTCCATGCTTCTAATTTCTTAGTAGGAAACCCTAAATCTTCAAAATTTTGAAGCGCTTTAGTTCTAATTTCATGTATATCAGAATTGATATTCACTCCGTTTTCAAAAGCTACGTACGATGCTACTAATTTTTCTTTTAATTCCATTGTTTCTCAAGTCGAAAGGTGAAAGTCGAAAGTTATTAGTTGAGTTATACAACGGTATTTTAAACTTTAGACTTTAGGTTTTTCTCTCTTTTAACTATTTACTTCTTCCTTAATCCAATCGTATCCTTTTGCCTCTAATTCTAAAGCTAAAGAAGCATCTCCAGATTTTACGATTTTACCATCATGTAAAACGTGTACAAAATCAGGAACTATATAATCTAATAAACGTTGGTAATGTGTAATTACAATTACTGCGTTATCTTTAGATTTTAATTTGTTTACACCATTTGCAACAATACGTAAAGCATCAATATCTAAACCAGAATCTGTTTCATCTAAAATAGCTAATTTAGGCTCTAGCATTGCCATTTGAAAAATCTCGTTACGTTTCTTTTCACCTCCAGAAAACCCTTCGTTTAAAGAACGCGATAAAAATTTACGATCTATTTCTAATAATTCTGATTTCTCACGAATCATTTTTAACATATCTTTTGCTGGCATTTCTTCTAAACCTTTTGCTTTACGAGATTCGTTAATAGCAGTTTTAATAAAGTTTGTAACGGTTACACCAGGAATTTCAACAGGATATTGAAATGATAAAAATACACCGTTGTGGGCTCTTTCTTCAGGAGCTAATTCGCTAATATCTTCTCCATTTAATTCGATAGTTCCTTCAGTAACTTCGTATTCTTCTTTTCCTGCAATTACTGATGCCATGGTACTTTTTCCAGCGCCATTTGGTCCCATTATTGCGTGAATTTCACCAGCTTTTACTTCTAAATTCAGTCCTTTTAAGATTGATTTATCTTCTATGTTAGCGTGTAAGTTTTCTATTTTTAACATTGTCTTTATGCTATGTGCTTCAAGCTTTAAGCTTTAAGCGTTTACTTTTATTTATCCTACTGAACCTTCTAAAGAGATTTCTAATAATTTTTGTGCTTCTACAGCAAATTCCATTGGTAACTTATTTAGTACTTCTTTACTAAATCCGTTTACGATTAATGCAATAGCTTTTTCGGTATCTATACCACGTTGGTTACAATAAAATAACTGGTCTTCACCAATTTTACTTGTTGTAGCTTCGTGTTCTATTTGTGCCGATTTATTCTTTGTTTCGATGTATGGAAATGTATGTGCGCCACATTCATTACCCATTAATAAAGAATCACATTGCGAGAAGTTACGTGCATTTTCTGCACGCGGACTAATATGTACTAAACCTCTATAACTGTTTTGTGATTTCCCTGCTGAAATTCCTTTAGATATAATAGTTGACTTAGTGTTTTTACCTAAGTGAATCATTTTTGTTCCAGTATCAGCTTGTTGGAAATTATTTGTTACTGCAATTGAATAAAATTCACCAACTGAATTATTTCCTTTTAAGATACAACTTGGGTATTTCCAAGTTACTGCAGAACCTGTTTCTACTTGTGTCCAAGAAATTTTTGCATTCGTTTCGCATAAACCTCTTTTGGTTACAAAATTGTAAACACCACCTTTTCCTTCTGCATTTCCAGGGTACCAGTTTTGAACCGTTGAATACTTAATTTCAGCATCATCCATAGAAATTAATTCAACTACAGCGGCGTGTAATTGATTTTCATCTCTACTTGGTGCTGTACAACCTTCTAAGTAAGAAACATAGCTTCCTTTGTCAGCAACTACTAGAGTTCTTTCAAACTGACCCGTTCCTCCTTCGTTAATTCTAAAGTAAGTTGATAGTTCCATAGGGCAACGAACACCTTTTGGAATGTAACAGAAAGATCCATCAGAAAATACTGCTGAATTTAATGCTGCATAAAAATTATCGGTAGTTGGAACTACGGTTCCTAAATATTTCTTCACCAATTCAGGATGCTCTTGAATTGCTTCTGAAATTGGCATAAAAATAATACCTTTTTCAGCTAATGTTTCTTTAAATGTTGTTGCAACAGAAACAGAATCCATAACTATATCAACAGCTACATTAGCTAATTTCTTTTGCTCATCTAAAGAAATTCCTAAACGTTTAAACGTATCCAGTAGTTCTGGATCAACTTCATCTAAACTATTTAATTTTGGTTTTTCTTTTGGTGCTGAATAGTAGGCAATCTCTTGAAAGTTTGGTTTTTCATAATTTACATTAGCCCATTCTGGCTCTTCCATCTGCTCCCAAACTCTAAACGCCTCTAAGCGCCATTCAGTCATCCATTCTGGTTCGTTTTTCTTTTTAGAAATAGCACGAACCACATCTTCATTTAACCCTTTAGCAAAGGTTTCACTTTCTATATCAGTATAAAAACCATATTCATATTCTTTGGTTTTTAACTCTTCTCTTAAATCATCTTCGGTATACTTGCTCATAATTGAGTTGTAATGTTATAAAGAAAAACTTTCTCCGCAACCGCACGTACGGTTTGCATTAGGATTATTAAAAACAAATCCTTTTCCGTTTAATCCTCCAGAATATTCTAAAGTTGTACCAACTAGGTATAAAAAACTTTTTTTATCAACAACAATTTTTACGTTGTTTTCTTCGAAAATTTTATCGTTTTCTTTAGTGTTCTTATCAAAAGTTAAGTCGTATGATAAACCTGAACAACCGCCGCTTTTTACACCAACACGAACAAAGTCGGTAGTGGCATCAAATCCGTCGTCTGTCATTAGTTCAATGACTTTCTTTTTAGCTGTGTCTGAAACTTTTATCATATTTTAAATAGATTAACTCTAAATAGTTTGCAAATATACAATTTAAGTATCATTTAATAGCACAACCTTTCATTGTGTTTTTAAATAGAGCTATTAAGTTTTTTGATTATTCCTGAAATTCTGGATTATTAACGAAATTATTGTCTGAAAGAGTCAATAAAAAAGCTTTTAAATCTGCTTTATCATTGTTAGAAAGATTTACGCCTCCTTGGCGTACCTTTTTCATTAAAGGATCTATTGTAGAAGAGAATTTTAAACCTGAAGAATAATGGTTTATAACTTCATCTAAAGTATTAAAGCGACCATCGTGCATATAAGGTGCAGTAAATTTTAAATTACGAAGTGATGGAGATCTAAATTTACCATTATCGTTAGGATCACCCGTAACTTTTCCTAAGCCTAAATCAGAAAAAGTTGCATCTAAACCGTTATTGTGAAATTTGTTATCGGTCCATAAAGGGTTGTTGTTGCTTCCGTGACAATGAAAACAATCTCCGCGAGTTTCATCCATAAAAACATCAAATCCGTTTTTTTCTTGAGGAGTTAATTGAGCCTTTCCTAAAAGAAATTGATCGAATTTAGAATCGCCAGAAATTAAAGTTCTTTCAAATTGTGCAAGTGCTTTGGTTACTAAAGTTGAATCAATTTTAACAACACCGAAAGCTTGTTGAAACAATGTAGGGTACTCAGCGTGGTTTTGTAATTTTTGCGCAACGTTAGTCCATTTACTATGCATTTCGATGGGATTACGAACAGGTTCTAATGCTTGACGCTCTAAACTTAATTCTTTTCCGTCCCAGGCAAAACGTTCATCGAAATTCCAAGCCAAATTGAATATTGGCATTGAGTTACGTTTACCGAAAACACCATCAACACCATCGCTAAAACGTGTTTCATCGGTAAAAGCTTTTTTAGGATCGTGACAAGTTGCACAAGATTGTGTATTGTTTTTAGATAAAATCTTATCAAAAAATAATTTTTTTCCTAGTGCGATACCTTCTTCTGTTAATGGGTTGTTCGAAGGAATAACTGGAGCTATTAATTTTTGTTGAAAAAGCTCAGGTATTTTTAAAGTAGCTGGTTTTGGGGTGTATATATTTTCTTCTTTTGATGAACAACTCATTAAAAGAAGTAAAAATAATATGTATATACTTTTTTTTATCATTAGCTATTTATTGTGATACAGTACCTAAACTAAAAACACCTGTTTTACCGTTTGTTGATATTAGTTTTTGAGCTTCGAAATTAGGCATTAACATACTATTTAATGTGTTTAAATCCCAGTCTTTCGGATTCTTAAACCATCCAGCAACATTCATTTTAACTTCAATAGTTGCATTGTTTTTAATTGATACCGTTCCAAGGTTAATGGTGAAAAAAGTATCTTCAAATTTTAAATTATTAGGATCGGTTTTGTCTACAGCTCTAATTGCATGATAATTAAAATTAGATTGTACGTTGCTACTATTAAGAAATTTTCCATCCATTTGCATATAATGATATCCACCTCCAAGCATTCCTGGAACATCAAAATCATTATTTAAATCTTTATGAATACCATCTTTATTATCATCATTATTAAACCCAAAGGTTATTGATAAATTATAAACTCCTTCGGATATTTTTTCAGATGGATTAAAGATTAAACTTTCACCTTTACTTAAATCAACTAATTTATATGCTTTTTGTTCATCGTTCCTAGTTTCAGTTAAAATAGTTTTTTTGCTAGCACCATTTGTTAATGTGATATTTGAAATTAAATAGCGTAACCTATTAATAGAAAGTTTTGTTCCTAGTTTATTAGTGTATTCGGTAGTGCTTAAATTTGATTTTTGAATTGTAGTTCCATCCCAGTTTTGAGTAAAATTTACTTTTACTGAAACTTCTTTTATTAGTTCGTCATTATCTGAGCTACATGAAAAAAATATAAAAGAGAATAATAAAAGGGTTAAAAAATATTTCATTTTTTATTTCAATTTTATGATTAAAAGGTCTGAAAAACCCTTGTTTGTTGTGATATCTTGATTGTTACTACTGCTTTCGCCAACAGCTATTATGTTTCCGTTTAAAAGCTCAATAGCGTCGTAACAAAAGTCTATTTCTGTTCCGCCAATAGTTTTTTGCCATTGCTGATTGCCGTTTTTGTCTATTTTTAAAATCCAAGCATCATTTTGACCTTTATTTGTAATTCCGTTATCAGCACTTCTTGAACTTCCAGAAATTATAAATCCATTATCTAATGTTTTATTTATTGACCTTCCAACATCGAAACTGCTTCCTCCATAATTTTTTTGCCATATTAAATTTCCGCTAGCATTTATTTTGATAGCCCATAAATCAGCGCCACCATTATTTTTTGTTACATCTTTATTAGAGCTACGAGTATCTCCTATAATAATAAAACCGTCATTGGTAGGTGTTATGGCTCTAGCTTCATCTATTTCGGTTCCGCCAAAAGACTTTTCCCATACCAAGGTTCCTGTTTTGTTAATTTTAACCACCCAAAAATCGTAAGAACCTTTGTTGTTTTTAATATCAACATCATTACTATCTGAAGATCCAATCATTAAGTATCCGTCAGAAGTTTCAGCGACTCCATAACAAGTATCGGTGTTTGCACCACCGAAGTATTTTCTCCACTCAATACTTCCTGAAGCACTAAGTTTAATTCCCCAATAGTCGCCACCTGCATGTCTAGCAGCGTTTCTTGAATTTCCTTGTCCTCCAGATGCTGTTACATCTAAAATACTTCCAATAAAATAACCTCCGTCTTTTGTTTGAATTAAACTATAACCTTGATCGGTACCAGGGAATCCTGTTGAGGTTTTCCATGATATATTTCCTGTAGCATCGAGTTTTAAAACCCATACATCTTCAAAGCCTTTGTTGGTAGTTAAATCACCATCAGTACTTTTACTATAGCCTACAATTGCAAAACCATTATCGGTTGTTTGGATAATTTTATATGCCTTTTCGTCTTTAGATCCGCCATATGTTTTTTGCCAGATTAAATTGTTGTTGTTATCAAATTTTAATAACCAAAAATCGTATTGCACAGTGTTTTTAGTTGTAGAAACATCGCCATCAATACTTTGTGTAAAACCTAAAACAGCATATCCGTTATCTGAAGTTTGGATTATACTTCTACCACTTTCATTTTTTGATCCCCCGAAGGTTTTAACAAAATCTAATGTTGGATTTTGTTGTATTGAAATAGGTTCTCGAATGTTTTCATCTTTACTACAACTGAGTAGTGTTAAAAACAATAGTATAAAAAATGACGTTTTTTTTAACATTTATTGCTTTTTTACAATGAATAAGCCTTTGTTTATATCACTAACTACAATTTTTCCACTTGCAAAGTATGGATACACATTCCAAACACCATTAAAATTTGCTCCGTCATTACTTGTGTATGTATCGAAAAAACCAACTTCATTTATACTTTTACTACCTATGTTTGAAATATTAATAAATCGAACACCTGCGGTATAGTTAGCTAAGTAAAAAGTATCACCTTTAACGTAACCATTATGATCAATGGCTTGTGTAGGTCCTAAGTATTTAAAGTGCTCTTTAGGGTTGTCTAAATCGGTAAAGTCAAAAATGATATTTCTTGTTTTATTACCAAATCTTTGTTCGTCTAATTCATCACCAAGGATAAAATATTTTTTATCATCAGTAAACCAACCTTGATGTGTATAACCAACATTTGAATATGAGATTTTTGAAATGTTTTTTGGATTAGCTTTATCAGTAATATCAACAATAACTACTTCATTTTCATTACTACCTATTAAAATTTCTTTACCTGTATAATCACTATCAGGACCATTATAGTTTACTACTTGAGCATCGTGACTATAATTGTCTGTTCCCCAACCACCTTCGCTTTTTGGGTTTTTAGGATCTTGAATGTTTATAAATAAAGGGCCACCTTTGTATATTCCTGTTTTACTGGTTCCTACTGGGTAAGCGTACCCTGAATCTTCATTAATAACTATGTTGTGAGCACTTCCAAACTCAGTAAAATGCTTGTCAGCAGTAAAAGTAGCAGGAGGACTTGTTACATTTCTTAAACGAGTTAAATCGAACACTTGCATACCATGGTTTGAAGCTTCACTTACAATAAAAGCATGGTTTTTATATACTTTTACATCTCTCCAAGAACTGTTTACAGTGGCTGTTGGTAATTTACCTAAATATTTAGGATTGTTTGTGTCAGTTATATCAACAAAAACGGTTCCGTTATTAACACACATAATAGCATATTCTTTGTTAGTTGTAGGGTCTGTCCATCCCCAAGAATCATTACCTTCTGAAGCGCCAAATGTACTAAGAGGAATGTTTAGTAATAAATCATAATTATTACAAGGGTATTCTCCAGCTTTACCAGCTACACATGGTACTTTGTTTCCGTTAGGAGTGTCATCACATACATCACCTGTACCGTCGTTATCTGAGTCTTTCTGATCTGCATTTGCGTTTAAAGGGCAATTGTCGCTACTATCATTTATTCCATCTCCATCATCATCTTCGTCACAAACATCTCCTTTGCCATCATTATCTGTATCTTTTTGATCTGGATTTGCTGTATTAGGACAATTGTCTTTAGAGTTAATAACTCCATCATTGTCGTCGTCGTCACAAACATCTCCTTTACCGTCGTTATCCGAGTCTTTTTGGTCTGGATTAGCGATGTTAGGACAGTTATCTTCAGAGTTTTTTATTCCATCTCCATCATCATCTTTGTCATCATTATCACAAACATCACCTTTACCGTCGTTATCCGAGTCTTTTTGATCAGGGTTTGGAGTTAAAGGACAATTGTCTTTATCATCTAATATCCCGTCATTATCATCATCGTCATCACAAGCATTTCCTTTACCATCGTTATCGGTGTCAAGTTGATCTTCATTAGGTGTGTCAGGGCAGTTATCTTTGTAATTAATTATAGTGTCTTTATCCCTGTCATTATCGGTTTCTATTTTGTTAGGGGAACAAGAAAACATTAGAGAAAGTAATAATAGAAAATACAATTTTTTAACGTAATGATTCATAGTTTGATATTTAAAACGTTAAATTTAAAACATTAACGCTAAATAATAACAGTTAAAAAATGTTAAACCCTAAATTAATATAAAATAAGAATAAATTATTTGTATAAATACTTGTTAGTATCTTTGCAAAATGTTAGAAGATAAAAACCAAGAAAGAACTTCATTAGCTGATTTAGGTGAGTTCGGATTAATCAACCATTTAACGAAACATTTTAAGATGTATAATTCTACAACGCTAAAAGGAGTTGGAGATGACGCTGCTGTAATTAGTAAATCTGAAAAAGAAATATTAGTAACGACTGATTTGTTAGTAGAAGGTGTGCATTTCGATTTAAGTTATATGCCTTTAAAACATTTAGGGTATAAAGCTGTAATGGTGAACTTATCTGATGTGTATGCTATGAATGGAGTCGCAGAACAGATAACAGTTTCTATTGCTGTGTCGAATCGTTTTCCTCTTGAAGCTTTAGAGGAGTTGTATGCTGGTATTCAATTAGCATGCGATACTTATAAAGTAGATTTAATAGGAGGAGATACAACGTCATCTACTAAAGGAATGTTGATTTCTGTAACAGCGTTAGGATCTGCTAAAAAAGAAGATATTGTATATAGAAACGGTGCAAATGCAACAGATTTAATTGTTGTTTCTGGCGATTTAGGTGCTGCGTATTTAGGTTTACAGGTTTTAGAAAGAGAGAAACAAGTGTTTCAAGTAAATCCAGAAAATCAGCCTGATTTAGATAGTTATACTTACTTAATAGAGCGTCAGTTAAAACCAGAAGCTCGTAAAGATGTTCCTGAATTATTAAAAGAGATGGAAGTTAAACCGACTTCTATGATTGATATTTCAGATGGATTATCATCAGAAATTATGCATATCTGTACACAAAGTAAAGTAGGGTGTAAGATTTATGAAGATAAACTTCCGCTAGATCCACAAGTTATCTCTACTTCTGAAGAATTTAATATGGATAGTACGATGATTGCTTTAAGTGGAGGGGAAGATTATGAGCTATTGTTTACAGTGCCTATTGCAGATTTTGACAAAATAAAAGGAAATCCAAATTTTTCAATTATCGGACATATAACTGAAGAAAATGAAGGGATGAATTTAGTAACGAGAGCAAACCAAGAAATGGAGTTAAAAGCTCAAGGATGGAATTCATTTAAAGGATGAAATAATTTTTTAAAATTTAGCTGATATACTTGTGTGTGTTGGTTTTCAGTTAGATAAGAGTTGTTTTAGTGCTTTTGTAATGTTGACTAAAGATAAAGCTAATTGATGGTAAAAATATTTGGTATAAAAATTGTATATTAGTCAAATAGTAAACAAATTATTAATTAACAAAAAAATCAAAAAAGAATGGGAATTTTTTCATTTATTAAAAATGCCGGAGCTAAAGTATTTGGTATCGGAAAAACTACGGAAGAGGAAGCTGCTGAAAAATCTGCAAAATTAGTAGATGCAGTAAATAAATTAGAATTATCTGTAGAAAACTTAGCAGTAACTTTAGATGATGATAAAGCAACAATTTCTGGTGAAGCTGTAGATTTAGCAACAAAAGAAAAAGTAGTTTTAGTAGTAGGAAATACTGATGGTATTGCATCGGTAGAAGATAATATGACAGTTGCTGAAGTAGAAGAAATAGAAGAAGCTGCAATGGCTCAATTTCATACAGTAGTAAGTGGTGATACATTAGGTAAAATAGCTAAAGAATTTTATGGTAACGCAATGAAGTATCCTGTGATTTTCGAAGCTAACAAACCAATGTTATCTCATCCTGATAAAATTTATCCAGGACAAGTATTGAGAATTCCACCTTTAGTGGACTAATCAAAAGTTAATCAACCAAAGAAAAAAAGCACTGCATTTGCAGTGCTTTTTTTATGTTAAAAATCAACAGTTTTTAAAAAGTGGTTTAATTCTCATTTTGGAAGTAAAAAGAAGAATAATATTTTCATCTTTGTGCCGTCAATCTAAGCAGTTTAAAATGAATCAAAGAACACTAGCAATAATAGCTACATCTATAGCAACTCTTATATATGGAGTTACCTTTACGGTAGCAAAAGAAGTAATGCCAATGTATATTAAGCCTTTTGGGTTTATATTACTTCGTGTTGGTGGAGCAACTGCTGTTTTTTGGTTGCTAGGACTTTTTGTAAAAGCAAAATCTATAGAGAAATCAGATTTTAAACGTATTGTGGCTGCTGCTTTTTTTGGAGTAGCATTTAATATGCTTACTTTTTTTAAAGGACTAAGTTATACTACGCCGATTAACGCATCAGTAATGATGGTTTCTACACCTATTTTAGTATTGATTTTTGCTAGTATTATTTTAAAAGAAAAACTGATTAAAAGAAAGATATTGGGAGTGGTAATTGGATTAATAGGTGCTGTTATATTGATAGTATACGGTAGTTCAGATGGCGTAAATGCTAAAAATATGATGCTAGGTAATTTTTTGGTGTTTATTAATGCTGCTTCTTATGCTATGTATTTAGTAATCGTAAAAAAGTTGATTGAAAAATACAATCCAATTGTTTTTGTAAAATGGTTGTATTTATTTGGTTTGTTATTTGTAATTCCTTTCGGAATTTCTGAGTTGTCAGAAGTACAGTGGCAGTTAATGCCAACATCAATCTATTTAAAAGCAGGTTTTGTAGTTTTATTCACCACATGTATCACATATTTATTTAACTTATTTGCATTGTCAAAGTTAAAACCAACAACGGTTAGTGTATTTATATATTTACAACCTGTAATTGCATCAATATATGCGTTAATTGTTGGGAGCGATAGTTTAAATATGGTTAAAATATCAGCAACCCTTTTAATCTTTTTAGGGGTCTTTTTGGTAACTAAACAAGTGGCTACTAACAATAAATAAATGTATCTTTGCCGCTCATTAAATAGGAGTTATGATACAGTCTATGACAGGGTACGGGAAATCCGTATTACATTTACCATCTAAAAAAGTAACCATTGAAATTAAGTCTTTAAATAGTAAAAATTTAGACTTGAATACACGAATTCCTTCTTATTATAAGGAGAAAGAATTATCGGTTCGTAAAAAATTAGCAAGTAATTTAGTAAGAGGTAAAGTAGATTTTTCAATTTATGTTGAAATGACTGCTGATGAAACTTCAACTACGGTTAATAGCGGTGTTGTTAAAGAGTATATGCAACAGCTTAAAAATGTTTTATTTGTTGGATCTGAAGATGATGTTGAATTATTAAAAATGGCAGTAAGAATGCCAGATGCTTTAAAAACTGAACGTGAAGAGTTAGATGAAAACGAATGGGTTCAGATTGATAATCATATAGATGAAGCTTTAAAAGAAATTATAGCATATAGAACTGATGAAGCAAAATCTTTAGAAGATGATTTTAAACTACGAATCGCAAATATTAAATCAGCATTAGAAGAAGTAAAAAAGCTAGACGGAGATAGAATTGAAAATGTTAAAGAACGTTTACAAAAAGCCTTAACAGATTTAAAAGTTGAGATAGATGAAAACCGTTTCGAGCAAGAGTTAATTTACTACCTAGAAAAATTAGATATCAACGAAGAAAAGGTTCGTTTAGCAAATCATTTAGAATACTTTTTAGAACAATTAGCTACAGAAGATTCTAATGGAAAAAAATTAGGATTTATAGTTCAAGAAATAGGTAGAGAAGTAAATACTACAGGTTCTAAAGCCAATTTTGCACCAATGCAAAAATTAGTAATTCAAATGAAAGATGAACTAGAAAAAATAAAAGAACAAATTTTAAACGTTCTTTAAAAAAAATACTGAGAAGTCAAATTACAATACAACACACAAGAACATGAAAAAAGACTTTCAAGGAAAATTATTTGTATTTTCTGCACCTTCTGGTAGCGGAAAAACAACCATTGTTCGTCATTTATTAAAACAAGAACGATTTGGTTTAGAGTTTTCAATTTCTGCAACTTCAAGAGAAGCTCGAGGAAATGAAGTAAACGGAAAAGATTATTATTTTATTTCAGCCAAAGAATTTAAACAAAAAATTAAAGACGATGAGTTCTTAGAGTGGGAAGAAGTGTATCGTGATAATTTTTATGGAACATTAAAAACCGAAGTCGAACGTATTTGGGCTCAAGGAAAGCATGTGATTTTTGATATTGATGTAGTTGGAGGCTTGAGAATTAAAAAGAAATTTCCAGAAGAAACATTAGCAGTTTTTGTAAAACCACCAAGTGTAGATGAATTAAAAATTCGTTTAAAGAAAAGAAGTACAGAAAGCGAAGATAAAATCAATATGCGTATTGCAAAAGCTTCTGTAGAGTTAGCTACAGCTCCGCAGTTTGATCAGATTATTAAAAACTACGATTTAGAAGTGGCTTTAAAAGAAGCCGAAGATTTAGTTGATGATTTTTTAGGATTAGAAAAAAAGTAATGAAAAAGAATATCGGATTGTATTTCGGAACTTTTAATCCTATTCACATAGGTCATTTAATCATCGCGAATCATATGGTTGAAAATTCTGACCTAGATGAAATTTGGATGGTTGTTACGCCACACAATCCATTTAAAAAGAAAAGTTCTTTGCTAGATAATTATCATCGTTTAGAAATGGTGCATTTGGCTACCAAAAACTACGATAAAATTAAACCTTCAGATATTGAATTTAATTTACCACAACCAAATTATACGATAAATACTTTAGCACATATCTCTGAAAAACATCCTGATTATAACTTCAACTTAATTATGGGAGAAGATAATTTAAAGAGTTTTCATAAATGGAGAAATTATGAAGCCATTTTAGAGGATTATAATATTTATGTATATCCAAGAATTTCTGAAGGAATTGTAGAAAATAAATTTAAAGAACACTCTAAAATTCATAGAGTTAATGCACCTATTGTGCAAATATCATCAACAATGGTTCGCAACTCTATAAAAGAACAAAAAAACATTCAGCCATTATTATCTGCAGAAGTATGGAAATATGTAGATGAGATGAATTTTTATAAAAAATAGTTTCGCCATTTTTTCGTTGTATATTTGAAGTCCAAACTAGTATTAAACGTGGCAAAAAGTAAACACAAGCGAAAATTAAAACAAAAACTTACAGATAAATACCGATTGGTAATTTTAAATGAAAACACATTTCAAGAAAAATTTTCATTAAAATTATCAAGATTAAACGTATTTGTATTTGGGGGTGTATTTTCTATCTTATTAATAGCTTTAACTACTTTGTTAATTGCTTTTACAGGTATTAGAGAATATATACCAGGATATTCATCAACTTCTTTAAAAAAGAAAGCAACCAGATTAACGTACGAAGCAGATTCGTTAAAAATGAGGTTAGCAATTATCGAGCGTTATACAAAAGCATTAAAACCTGTTTTAACTGGCGAAATTGAGCCAGAAAAAATAGATTCAATTAAAAACGAAGCACAGCAGAGTATAACTTTAGATGAAAGCAAGTTACAGGCAACAAAACAAGATTCTTTATTTAGAGAAAAAATAGAAGGTAAAGATCGTTATCCATTATCAGACGGAGCAGACGGAAGAGCTAAAATAGTATTCTTTTCTCCGCTTACAGGTACCGTTAGTCAACAATACAATACAGGAGATAAACATTACGCCATCGATATTGTTGCGCCAACAGGAACTCCAGTAAAATCCGTAGCAGACGGAACTGTAATTTTAGCTGAATGGACTGCAGAAACAGGATATGTAATTACAATACAACATCCTAATGAGTTTATATCAGTATATAAGCATAACGGGATTTTATTAAAGCAACAAGGAGATGTTGTAAAATCAGGAGAAGCAATTGCAAGTGTAGGTTCAACAGGAGAATTAACTACAGGTCCTCATTTGCATTTCGAATTATGGAATAACGGATTTCCTGTAAATCCAACAAATTATATAGATTTTCAGTAAATGAGTATCAAATCAATTTTAGCAATTCCATTTGCAAAGCAAGTTAGAAAACAAGTGTATAAGTGGGCGAATAAACCTCATGCAACACAAGAAAAAGTTTTTCAATACTTAGTTTCTGAAGGTTGTAAAACTGCTTTTGGAAAAGATCACGATTTTATATCAATCAATAATTACGAAGACTTTAAAAAACGTGTTCCTGTAAACGACTACGAAGGTTTACGACCGTATGTAGATAGAATTGTGGAGGGTGAAGAAAATGTACTTTGGAAAGGAAAACCGTTATATTTTGCAAAAACTTCTGGTACTACTTCTGGAGCAAAATATATTCCAATTACCAAAGAGTCAATGCCTACGCATATAAAAGCAGCACGTAATGCTTTGTTATTTTATATTGCAGAAACTGGTGATGCTAGTTTTGTAAATGGTAAAATGATTTTTTTACAAGGAAGTCCCGTTTTAGAAGATGTAAACGGAGTAAAACTAGGAAGATTAAGCGGAATTGCTGCACATTATGTACCTAACTATTTATTAAAAAACCGTTTACCAAGTTGGGAAACGAATTGTATTGAAGACTGGGATACTAAGGTTGATAAAGTTGTTGAAGAAACATTACTTGAAGATATGACGGTAATAAGCGGAATTCCGTCTTGGGTACAAATGTATTTTGAAAAGTTAATCGCTAAAACGGGTAAAACCATTTCAGAGATTTTTCCAAATTTCAATTTTTTCGTGTACGGAGGTGTAAATTTTGAACCTTATAAAAACAAGTTTGAAGCTTTAATAGGTAAAAAGATTGACTATGTAGAACTCTATCCTGCTTCAGAAGGATTTATAGCCTATCAAGATTCACAAACCGAAAAAGGAATGTTATTACAGTTAAACTCAGGTATTTTTTATGAGTTTATACCAGCAACTGAGTTTTTTGATGAAAAACCAACACGTATTTCTTTAAAAGATGTTCAGGTTGGAGTGAATTATGTAATTATTTTAAACACATCTGCAGGTCTTTGGGGTTATAATATTGGAGATACAGTTGAGTTTACATCAACAAAACCATATAGAGTAAAAGTTACTGGACGTATCAAACATTTTATTTCTGCTTTTGGTGAACATGTAATTGGTAAAGAAGTAGAAAAAGCATTGAACGATGCTATTGTAGGAACCGATGTAAACATAAGCGAGTTTACAGTTGCGCCACAAGTAAATCCTGAAAGCGGATTACCATACCACGAATGGTTTATTGAGTTTGAAAATGAACCAGATAATTTAGAAGAATTAGCATCTAAAATAGATGCTTCTATGCAACAGCAAAATGTATATTATTTTGATTTGTTAGAAGGGAAAATATTACGCCCGCTGGTTATTAGAAAAGTTAAAAAAGGAGGCTTTCATGAATACATGAAGTCGATAGGTAAGTTTGGTGGACAAAATAAAATTCCACAATTATCAGATAACCGTAAAATAGCTGATGTATTGCAAGACTTCTTAGTTTAAACTGAGCGTCATTACGAATCTAGTGAAGCAATCGTATTTAAAAAGCGTCATTGCGAGGAACGAAGCAACCTGTCTAAGATTAGTTCTAATCGACTAAGAGATTACCACGTCATTCTTCCTCGTAATGACGTGGTATTTTGTCATTGCGAATGTAGTAGAACGTAGTGAAGCAATCTATTCAAAGTTATTTTTAATTTACCAAAAGATTACTTCATCGTTCCTCCTCGTAATGACGTATTGTTTTATTATTGTGACAAAAGTGAAGCAATCTACTTATTTAGTCCTTTTGTGCAGAAATATAATTTCAAAGAAAATTTTCTTTAGGAAAAATCATTTTTTATTGTAAATTTAAACCTTAACCAAACAAATAAAAAAATGAGTAAAACTATTAACGGAGTAACAATTACTTTAAATTTTTGTAATAAAATTAATTGTGCACCTATTCCTTTAAACCAAGTTTCTGCAGGAACACCATTAGCAAATATTTATAAAACTACAGCAACAGGAAATACTTATACAGTAAATATTGTGAGTCATGTTCCTGTAAACTTAAATATTGATACACCACCAAACCCTGATGAGGTAATTTCATTAGATAATAATGCAGGTTATTTGTATTTAGCTTATAAAGGATTACAAAAAGTAAATACTCCTATTAACCAAGGGAAAGTAAATTGTAGAACTTTTTGGTTTGAATTTAATGCTAACGATGGAGCTACACAATTTGATTTATATCATACACAGTTTGTATACTCAACAGATGGTAGTGCAGGAAGTGCAGAAGCTATTTTAGTACAAGAGCGTAATGATGACCCTGAAACTGATAGGGGAACTGTTTTTACAACAAGAGGTAATGGGTAAAGTAATTTTCTGTTTTTTTCTTTTTTTCTCTCTATTTTCTTTTGGTCAAATAGAAGTATCTGATTTTTTAAAAAAACAAATAAGTAATTTAGATAAAGAAAAAAACAGAAAACTAGATAAAGCTTTGGATTTTTATGTGACTAAAGTATACGACTCGAGTTATATTTATTCAGAAAAAGCCTTTTTTGAAGTTAAAAATAAAAAAGAGAAAGATGTTTTGTTTTTGATTCAAGGAATGTCTGCAATCGAAAAAAAATTTTACAAAAAAGCTGAAATTAGTATTTCTTCGATTTCCAATAGCACATCTTTTAAGCCTTATAAAAATTTTAATTTAGGTCGTATTAATATTGAATTAAAAAAATTTAAAGATGCATTACATTATTATAATGTATGGGAAGAATTAAATGATTTAGTCGGGGTTAAAGATAAAAGAAATGGTTATTACAACATTGGAGGAGCATACCTTTTTTTAAAAAAGTTTAAAAAAGCAGAGAAATATTTTGAAAAGAGTTTAAAATTAATAGATACTAGAGATACTCTTGACGTGATATCTTCTAAAGTGAGTTTAGCTAATGTTTATTATAATCAATATTTAGATGATAAGGCAATTCCATTATTTAAAGAAGCCTATGATTTATCTAAAGTGTTTTCAGATTTAGAACTAAAACAAAATACAGCTAGAAATATGGCTGTAGTAGAGAAGAATAGGAAGAACTTTAAAGAAAGTGTTGATTATTATATAGAGTATGGCAAATGGAAAGATTCTATTTGGAATCGTGATAAAATTTGGGAGCTGACAGAGAAAGATAAAAAAATAGCAGTTGCCCAAAAGCAACAGGAAATTGCTATACAAGATGAACAAATAAAACGTCAAAAAGTAGTTCAAAAAGGACTGCTTTTTGGTGCTTCTGGTTTATTGGTTTTTTTAGGAGGTTTGGCATTTTTTTATAAAAAATTACAAGGTAAAAACAAGTTAATTACAGAACAGAAAGAAGCTTTAAATACAGCTAATAAAACAAAAGATTATTTGTTTTCGGTGGTGTCGCACGATTTACGATCGCCTATAAACACGATAAAAAGACAGCATCAAAAATTAGCAAAACATATTGCTAATAACGATTTACAAGCAATTAAAGAAACTACCAATTCTGCTATTGCAGTTACCGAGAGTACAAGTCATTTATTAAATAATGTATTGCATTGGTCGTTAGAGCAAAGTAATATGCTAAACTTTTCTCAAGAAGAGCATGCGTTAAAACCAATTATAGAGCATGTGTTATTTGATTATGAAAATTTAGCCGAAGCTAAAGAGGTTGCAATTACAACTAATTTAGATAGCGAAATTGTTATTCAAACAGATAAAGAATCTTTAAAAATTGTACTCCGAAATTTAATTGACAACTCTATAAAATACATGAGTGGTTCGGGTAGTATTGCTATAAAAACAGAAAAGTATTCAGAAACTCAAGCACGTATTGAAATTAAAGATACAGGTATCGGAATTTCAGAAGAAAAACTACAGAAATTAAATGCCTTAAAAGATTTATCTATCGATAAAATAGATCGCTCTAAAGGAGTTGGTTTAGGTTTGTTACTATGCCAAACATTAATCAAAAAAAACAACGGAACCTTGTTTTTTGAAAGTGAAGAAGGTGTAAATACAACAGCTGTTATTTTATTGCCTTTAGCTTAAAAGTACGTTATTGCGAGGAACGAAGCAATCTGTATCTAGTAAATTTTAAATATTAAGGTTGCTTTTTTATATAAAACTCAATTATTTTTGATTAAAACTTATAATCTAAATAAGTATCTTCGTTAAAACTAATATTACAAATTTTAAAACCTAATGAATAATTTACGCTTACTACTTTTAGAAGATTTAAAAGATGAAGCTACAGATGTAATTGATCTTTTAGAAGATAATAATTACGAGGTTATTCATGTGAAAAATGTAGCAGAAGCAGAAAAGGAAATAAAAAATCGTTTTTTCGATATTATCCTTCTCGATATTATGATAGACGGAAAACCAGAAGGTATTTCGTTAGCACATCGTTTAAATAAACAAAATATAGAAATACCATTTTTGTTTTTAACAAGTATGCAAAGTAAAGTAGTGTTTGATGAAGCTAAACTTACAAAGCCATATACCTATTTATTAAAACCATTTAATAAACTTGAGTTATTATATTCTTTAGAATTGGCTTTAGAAAAATTTCATCAACAAGCTAGTAGTATTAGTTTAAGCGAAAAAAATGCGATAGTAAGTCCGTCGTTTTTGTTTGTGAAAAAGAAACGAAGTATTATGAAGGTAGATACTTCTTCAATTATTTACGTAGAGGTTAAAGAGAAGTATTGTAAGTTAGTTTGCGATGAAGGAGATTATTTAATAAAACTCTCGTTAACAAAAGTTAAAGAATTATTATGTGATGCAGATTTTATACAAACACACCGTAATTACTTGCTAAATAAGAAAAAAATTAAAGAAATTTACTTTGAAGATAATTTATTGATTTTACAAAATAATTATAAAATATTATTCAGCGAGCGTTTTAAAAATCAGTTTATAAAAAACAACACGATTTTTAGGTAAAAAAGCAGTAAGAAACTTGTAGTACATCCCCCCGAATTTTACTACGTTAATTACCGCTTTTACAATTGTAAAAAGTTAAAAAAAACAACTTGTACTAGAGTTGTTAAATTTTAACCTTTACAAAAATA
This sequence comes from Tenacibaculum sp., assembly GCA_020631475.1. Taxonomy (GTDB): domain Bacteria; phylum Bacteroidota; class Bacteroidia; order Flavobacteriales; family Flavobacteriaceae; genus Polaribacter. The sequence goes on from JAHDHE010000018.1 coordinate 21,973, forward strand.
TATTTATAAACGATATTTTAATAGTCGATTCCTTTTATAAATGCGTATTTGGGTGTGAGTGTATGAAAAAAAAGTATAAACGTATTTTTTAAGTAAGAATAAAGGTTTGTTTAAATAAAAAAGGTAGTATAAAAATATAATCTCCCTTAACAGACTATATTTTACAACTACCCTTCTTGAACGTTTTTGTTAAAAATGACTTCCCCCAAAATCTATTTTTAACCTCTCTAGTTAAAATAATCCCCTTAATATATTTTAACTGATACAAATATATAGTCTATATCATATTTTATTGATTAGTAATGTTTTAAATATCTTTAAATAAGTAAAGAGCGTGGTTAAAAAAGGTATAAGTGTTTAAAACTAAAAATGTTATATTTAAAAAAATAATATAAATGAAAATTATCGCAACATGTATTGGTAATCGTAAAGAAATCGATTGGAAAGGAAAGATGGTTACGACAGGAATTTTTAAATATCCAGTGGAGAAGCCTATTTTTTTAAATACAGAAGATGTTAAAGGAGATGCTATTTGTAATAGAGAGTATCATGGAGGTGTGGATCAAGCTGTATATGGATATTCTTTAAAACATTATGATTATTGGAAAGGGTTATATCCTAATTTAGATTGGCAATACGGAATGTTTGGTGAAAACCTAACAATTGATGATTTGGATGAGACCAAAACACATGTTGGAGATACTTTTAAAGTAGGGGAAGCTATTTTAGAAGTAACAAAACCTAGAGAGCCTTGTATGAAGCTAGGTGTTCGTTTTAATAATATGAAAATAGTAAAGCAATTTTGGAAACAAGATTTTCCAGGTGTTTATTTTAAAGTAATACAAGCAGGTAAGGTAAAAGCAGGAGATTTTTTTGAGAAGATTAAATCATGTTCTGAGAATTTAACTATTGCTGAGGTATATGAAAATAAGCGAACTAAAAAAGGAATGTAGTTTATTTATCACTCTAAAAAAACAAAGCAATTATTTAAAAATAAATAGTTGCTTTGTTTTTTTGAAACTTAATGCTTTAGCTTTTTCTTAAAAAGATATCTCCACTAATTGTTTTTAGTTTTAATGATGAGGTTCCTTTTTTTACAGTACCGTATATTTTTTGACTTCCAGAGTGTTTCTTTTTATTTTTATTAAAGTCAATATCTAAATCAGAATAAACTGTTCCTGTTAAAGTTTCTGCTTTAAATTCTGCATCAGAAACTACAACATCTATATCACCACTAATGGTTTTTAAATTCATTGTTTTTGAGTGTTTCTTAACATTGATATTTCCGCTAATTAAATCTAAAGTTAATTGACCATTATAAGCTAAAGCATCTACGTTTCCTGAAATACTTTTTACTTTTAATTTCATATTTTTTGGAGCATAAATAACGTAATTAATAGCTATTTCGTTATGATTTGTACAATGATTATAACTGTTACATTCCTTGCTGCCATGAGTTATTGTTACTCCTTTTTTGTGTTTTTTAAATAATGTACCATAGTCGGATTTTATAGTGTATGTCGATCCAATTTTATTTTCTTTTAAACTAAAAAGGTTATTGTCTTTATTATCATTAATGTTAATTGTAGCTTCAACTGAAATTTCATTTTTGTTCCAGTTTTTTATTTCAATTTTATCTGCAAATTTTACATGCACATACACCTCGTTAATTCCTGATGCTTTCGTGTTTCTAGTAATTTTTTCCTGTGCTGCTAGGTTACCAAAAGTCAATAGTAATCCTATGAATAAGAATAATCTTTTCATTATTAGTGTTTTAAATTATGTGTGAATTAGTTTTTTAAGAGGAATTATTTCTTGCGTAAATAAATATTTCCCATTGATGATTTTAGCTTGATTTTTACACCGCCATTATTAATAGCACTTGTAATTTTTTTAGCGCCACTAACATTTTTCATTCCCTTTTTGGTTGGAATTTCTATGTCGAAATTTGTGTAAACAGTTCCGTTTGTTTTTAGTTCTAAATTAGCTTTAGTACTTGATGGAATTGCAACATCAATTTCACTTACCGAAGTACTTACAGTGATAGGAGATGATTGACTTACTTTTGAAAACTCGATATTTATTGGACCAACACTCGAATGTGCTGTTATCGGACCAGTAACATCTTTCATTGTAATTTTACCAACATTTGTGTTAGCTTCAACTTCAGATGTAAACCCTATAATTTCTAAAGTTCCTAAATTACCTGCGTCTATTGAAAGGTTAATACTTTTTGGAAGTTCTAATTTAACACCATGACGCTGAAAATTGGATTTTAAATCTTTTACAATTAATAAAGTTCCTTCTTTTTTAATTGAAAACCCCATTCCGTTAGTATTGTCTTTACCACCAGGATAAATAGCGGTTAATCCTTTTGTTTTCTCTTTATGTGTTTTGGTATGTGTGTGTTTGTGTGTACCACTACAATCATTGCAACCCTTGTGTTGAAAAGCATTATCTTTTAAAATTAAATCGTTTGTGTTTTTTGCAACAACAATTAATGATGCACCACTTTCTATTTGTATTTTTTTAATACCGGATAAAGAGTGTTTATATTCTTTGGTTTGAGCAGATACAACTGCGCTTACAAAAAGTAATAAGGTTAAAAATTTCTTCATGATTTTGATATTTTTTTACAATAAACTAGCAATGTTATACTGTAATTCTTGTTTAACGTAATTAGGTGTTTCTTTGTTTTCTAATAATTTCCTCATAGGTTCGAGCGCTCGTTTCTCTTGAATTTTTCCTAAAATTTGAATCAATTCAATTTGCATTGAGGAAACTTTTTCGGTTTCTAGCGATTTTATTAATGCGGCTTTTACTTTTTCTAATGATGAGAATTTCGATAATGCTTCTGCTGCAGCCAAACGCACATTTACATTCTTATCATTAAATAATTTATTTATAAGCGCATCAATTATTTTTGTGTCGGTTTTGGTAAATTCTTCTGATAAATCAATAGCTTGTATTCGTTTACTAGCTGATTGATTTTCTAACAAAGCCAATACTTGTTTTTCTTCTTTTATTTTTTGTTTCTCAGCAATCGTTAATTGATCTTCGCCAGATTGATGTTTGCCAATTAAAAAAGCACTAACAACTATTAATATGCTTGCTGCGATGCGTAAGTGTGATTTCCAGTTCGTTTTTGGTTGTAGCTGAACAACTTTAGTTTGATTTTTTTCTTGCGCTAAAAATGCATCAAAATTCATTTTTAAATTTGCTGAAGGTGTTTCTTCTATATCAGAATCAATAACACCTAAAAACGATTGCATTTGCGCAACTTCTTCTTGACAATTATTACAAGAATTAATATGATTTTGAATAAATGAAGATTCTTGTTTTGTAAGCTCACCTTCAATAAAACCAATAAGTTTCTTTTCTATATCGTTACACTTCATTTTTTGCTGTTTGAAAATAAATGTCTTTTAACTTTTTTAATGCTCTATGCACTCTAACTTTTACGGCATTTTCTGAACTTCCAATAATTTCAGCTATTTGCTCGTATTTTATTTCTTGATAACGATGCATTACAATTAATTCTCTATCAGAATTATTAAGTTGTAATAAAGCTAGTTTTAAATGATCTAATTCTTCTTTTTTACCTTCTGATAAAACTACTTCTTCCGAAGCTAATTTGTCATCATCAATAATATTTGTTCTTTCTTTTTTTTGCTTTTGATAATAGGTAGAAAATATATTTCTGGCTATTGTATAAATCCACGAAACAAAATTTCCGCTTTTATATGATGTTCTATACTTTAAAACTTTAATAAAAACATCTTGTGTTAAATCCTCACTAACCATTTTGTTGTGCAACATTTTATTAAAGAAATTATAGATGCGTACATGATACCTGTCAAATAAAATAGACATCATATCTAAATTTCCGTTAGCTACTTTTAGCATTAAATCTTCATCGGTTAGATGCTTCAATGTGTTAGTTTTGATTAGTTTCTATAGTATAAACCATGAATTTACAGAAAGGTTACATTTAATATTAATTTTTTTGTAAAAAAAAGCCTCGTTGATTAACGAGGCGTAGTTTTATTATTGTTTTTCTAACTCAAATACTTTTTGCAGCATTTTATCGTCTGGTTGATTTACTTTGTATAAACCTTCATCGCTAAAAAGCTCTCGAGCTATTAATGTTTTTAAATTCCTTCTTAATTGATTTCTTGTTCTTTGCGAAACTCTAAAATCTTTTAGCTTTAAAAAGAACTTATCAGAAACAGCTCCATCCTTATCAAAAGTTTTAATGTATTCTTCAACGTTAATATTAGCTAGCTTTTTACGATTAGCATCTACATAATTAAATGCAAAGTTGTTTAGAGGTCTAAAGAAAATTGTAGGAACATAAGAAGAAGTATCAACCGCTACAAAATGATCTGGTATTATTCCGCCGCCACCATATACAGTTTTTCCTTTAGGTGTGGTAAATTTTAAACTATCAATAGTTTTAATGCTGTCTTTACTAAATAATTCTCCGTTACGATATCTAGATTGAATGTCGCTTGAATAAGCAGAAGAAGTATCTTCTTTCTTATATGGTTTTTGAATTGAACGACCAGTTGGAGTATAATAGCGAGCAGTTGTTAAACGCACCGCAGAACCATCACCTAAATCCATTTCTTGTTGCACCAAACCTTTACCGAAAGAGCGACGCCCGATAATGATTCCTTTGTCATTGTCTTGTAAAGCACCTGCAACAATTTCGGAAGCAGAAGCTGAGTTTTCATCAATTAAAACATACAATCCGCCTTTTTCAAAATCTCCTTTACTGGTAGCAAACGACTCGTTAACGTCTCCTTTATTGTTTTTGGTGAAAACAATTAATTTATCGTCTTCTAAAAATTCATCTACAATTTGATTAGCGATATCAATAAATCCGCCACCATTACCACGAAGGTCTAACACTAAATCTGTCATTCCTTTTTCTAAAAGATTATCTAATGAAGATTTAAATTCGGTATAGGTATTACGAGCAAAACGATCTAATTTTATATAACCAATGCTATCGTTAAGCATATAAGCTACATCAACACTTTTAATATTTACTTTTCCTCTATTAATCGTTACATCGAAAATACTATCGTTGGTTTTTCTATAAATTTGTAAATCAACTTTTGTGTTTGGCTTTCCTTTTAAGGCTTTCATTATCTGAGTTGTCTGAAGCCTTTTACCATACATAGTATCTTTATTTGCTAACAAAATTCTGTCACCAGCTTTAATACCTTCTTTAATACTTGGTCCGCCTTTAATTGGAGAAATCACTGTAATAGTATCACCAATCATTCTAAACTGAACACCAATTCCTACAAAATTACCTTGCATATTTTCGGTAACTAACTGTAAATTTTCTTTTGGAATATACACCGAATGCGGATCTAATTTATCTAGCATTTCAGCAATTGCTCCGTCTAGTAATTCATCAGTATTTACATTATCAACATAATCACTTTGAATATAATCAATCAAACGTTTTATTTTTCGTTCATTTGATGAGTTTTTGCCAATAAGATTATTTGAGTTTGAGCCGCTAAAAAAAGTTCCGATAAGAATACCGAAAACAACAGCGATTGATAAATATATGGGTAAGTTATTTTTGTTCATTTGGTAAATACGTCAGTTCAACACCTGCTTTTTCTAAAAAATCTATTCCCGACGAGTCTTTGTAAGCCTCTGCATATACCACACGTTTTATTCCTGCCTGATGTATTAATTTACTACATTGTTGGCAAGGGGAAAGTGTAATGTATAAAGTAGCGCCTTTACAAGATTGTGTTGAGGCTGCAACTTTTAAAATAGCATTGGCTTCGGCATGTAAAACATACCATTTTGTGTAGCCTTCGTCGTCTTCACAATAATTTTCAAAACCTGATGGTGTTCCGTTATATCCATCAGAAATAATCATACGATCTTTTACAATTAGTGCACCTACTTGTTTACGCTTACAATGTGATAATTTACCCCATTCTAGCGCCATTTTTAAATAAGCGTTATCGTATTTTAATTGTTTTTTATTCAAGATTAATTTTGATTAATTATGTGAAATGCTAATATAATTAGATTTGTAGCGGCTAGACGTTAATTTTTTACCAAAAAACACGGTCAACCATCATCTGAAAAGCAAACCCAATTACGATAGATGAACCTACTAAAATCCAATCACGACGATTTACTCCAAATACCGATTGTACTAACGATCCTACTAATAAAATTAAACCTACAATAATAACTTGGGCAGCTTCTACACCTAGAGCAAACTCTAATAAAGGCATTAATTTGTCAGAAGTTTTACCAATCATTATTTTAAAATAATTTGAAAAACCAAGTCCGTGAATTAATCCGAAGAATAAGGCGAAAAATAAATTCTGATTCTCTTTTCCTACCGATGCTTTTTTAGCGGTTAACACATTCATTAATCCGGTAATAAAAATGGTAAGAGGTATGAGAAATTCAACTAAATCGGCTCTAACATTTAAAACTCCGTAAGCAGAAAGAGCTAAGGTTATTGAGTGTCCGATTGTAAATAAGGTAACTAGCCACAATACTTTTTTCCATTGTTTAAATTGATAAACAATAGCTAATACAATTAAGAATAAAATATGGTCATAAGCTTTAATGTCTAACACATGAAATAAGCCCATTTTAAAGTAAAAAATAAAATCGTTCATTCGGGGTTTAAATTTTTATTTGTCTGTCTATTTGTTGGTCTAAAGATATAAAAGTTTCTGTTCTCGAAACACCTTTTATATTTTGAATATCTTTATTTAAAAGATGCATTAAATCTTCGTTATTTTTACAAAGTATTTTTATAAAAACCGCGTAGTTACCAGTAGTATAATGGCTTTCTACAACTTCTGGGATTTCTTTTAATCTTTTAATTGCTGATGAATATAAACTTGATGAATCTAAAAAAACACCAACAAAAGCGGTTGTTGTATATCCTAAAGCTTTTGGGTTTAAAGTCATTTTATAACCATCAATTAAATCGGAAGCTTCTAATTTTCGTAATCGTTGGTGTATTGCTGCACCCGATATTCCTACCTCGCGAGCAATACTTAAAATAGGTGTACGAGCATCGTTTACCAGTCGTTTGATAATTATTTTATCAATTCCGTCAATCTTTAATTTCTTAACCATACAACAAAAATAAGGAAAGTTTAATCGTAGTGCGATAACCAAGGATTTAATTTTTTGTTGCTTATATATAATTAATAAACTTATCAATAAAAAATAAAAAATTATTGTTTTTCGATAATTTTTATATATTTGCATCAGAATTAATCAATTTTTTGAAAATGAAAACAACGTTAAATATTTTAAAGTTTTTTTGCACTTTGTTGGTAATAAGTATGTTCGTCGACTTTATAAAAGCATTACATAATGCTTTGTATAGTTTTTTTAATGGAGGAAGAAGGTATGAAGTGTTTAACCTTCAAATACCAGAGAGTTGGCCTGATATGATATATTATTTTTTATTAATAACATCTCTATGTTTAATTACTTACATAGTGCTTTTAACTGTTGATTTTAGACAGGTAGTTTTTAATTTTTCAAAGGATAAAGTTTTTACGGAAGAGAATAGTAAACAGCTAAGAAAAATAGGTAAGGGATTGGTAGTTTATGGAGTTATAATGTTGGTTTTAAATATTGTGTTAGGTATAATTTTAATAGACTTTCCAGATGTGCCTCACGAGAGTTCAGCATATAACGCAGGAGCTAAGTTTGGTTCGGTTATTAGAAGAACAATAAAAAATAGTATTTCAATATTTGTAGTTGCATTATTTGTGCAGTTTATCTCATTTATTGTGGTAAAAGGAAATGTGTTACAACAAGAAAATAATTTAACAATATAACGATGCCAATAATTGTAAACTTAGATGTAATGCTTGCTAAACGCAAGATGAAAAGCAAGGATTTGGCAGAAGCTGTAGGGATAACAACCGCTAATTTATCAATTTTAAAATCAGGAAAAGCAAAAGCAATTCGTTTCTCTACTTTAGAAGCTATTTGTAAAGCATTAGATTGCCAACCAGCAGATATTTTAGAATTTATAGAAGCATAACGCAAGAAGATTTTTACCTTTACAGGTATGTATGCTCTTGTTGATTGTAATAATTTTTATGCCTCTTGCGAGCGGGTTTTTAATCCGAATTTGCAAGGAAAACCAGTTGCTATTTTAAGTAACAATGATGGTTGTGTAATTTCTATGAGCGATGAAGCTAAAGATTTAAAACTTCCGTTCGGAGCTCCGATTTTTAAATGGGAAAAATTCTGTAAGGATAAAAACATTACTGTTTTATCATCTAATTATCCGTTGTACGGCGATATGAGTACTCGTGTAATGAAAATACTTGAGCAATTTTCTCCAGATATCGAAGTGTATTCTATCGATGAATCTTTTCTGCAATTTAAAGGATTCGAAAATTATAATTTTGAAGAATACGGAACAAAAATTAGAAGTAGAGTATTACAATGGACAGGAATTGTAACCTGTGTAGGAATTGCCCCAACCAAAGCTTTAAGTAAAGTAGCTAATAAAATAGCACGTAAATTCCCAAAAGAAACAGGAGGGGTTTATGTAATTGATTCTGATGAAAAAAGAATCAAAGCATTAAAATGGACAGCGATAGAAAATGTTTGGGGTATTGGTAGGAGGTTGCAAAAAAGGCTTTTAGAAAAGGGCTGTATAAAAGCATACGATTTTACACAGTTAAATGACGATTGGGTTCGCAAAAACCTATCAATAACACTTTGGAAATTAAAGAAAGATTTAGAAGGACAATCAGAAATTTTACTAGAAGAACCAACAACTAAAAAAGCAATCGCAACCACTAGGAGTTTCGAATATACTTTTTCTGATATTGATAATATAAAAGAACGAATATCAACTTTTGCAGCAAGTTGTGCAGAAAAATTACGAAAGCAAAACTCTAGCTGTCATATGGTAATTGTTATGTTACGTAGCGACCGCCATAAAAAAGATAGTGAACAACATAGAGATAGTAGAACTGTGGTTTTTTCATACCCAACAGATTCAACATTAACCATAAGTAAAAGTGCAGTACAAGCTGTAACTACTATTTTTAAAAAAGGAATAAAATATAAAAGAGCAGGTGTAATTGTTACAGGATTGGTGCCTACAGATAATTATCAATTAAATATGTTTGAAAGCGAAAACCCGAAGCATAAACCTTTAATGAAAGCAATTGATAAATTAAACAGTACTTTTAAGTCAGATAAGGTTAAATTAGCAAATCAAGATTTACAACGTACTTGGAAAATGCGTCAAGAACGATTATCGCCTAAATACACTACCAATATTAACGATATTATTACCGTAAAATAAATTATGAAAACAACAGAAGCATTGACTTTTTTCTCTCCGAAAGATTTAACAGAAAAAGAAGGAGCTATTTTTATGGATATCGGTATTTCAGCAGGATTTCCATCACCAGCAGATGATTTTAGAGAAACACGCATTTCTTTAGATGAAGAGTTAATAGGGAATAAAGAAGCTACGTTTTTTGCAAAAGTTAGCGGACAGTCGATGATAGGTGCTGGGTTAGATGATAATGATTTATTAGTGATTGATAGAAGTATTGAACCTACAAATAATAAAATAGCGGTTTGCTTTTTAGATGGAGAGTTTACCGTAAAACGATTACGTGTAGAAGGAAGTGAAGTTTGGTTACAACCAGAAAATCCAGATTATCCAATTATTAAAATAACCGAAGAAAACAATTTTGTTATTTGGGGAATCGTAACCAGTGTGATAAAAAAAGTATAAAAATAAATTGATATGAGTAAGTTATACGATTTTCGGTTTTTTATTTCGCATAAAAAGCATTTAAATAATGTTTGT
>JAHDHE010000089.1 GCA_020631475.1 Tenacibaculum sp.
AAAATCTGGCTCTCCTAAACTTAAGCTAATAATATCTTTACCTTGTCCTTTTAATTCTCGTGCTTTAGCGGCCATAGCTAAAGTTTGTGAAACAGGTAATTCTTGAATTCTGTTTGATAATGCTTGTGACATTGTATTTATTATTGTTGTGTATGTTACGCTAGTTGAGGTTTTTTTCCTAGTTCAGCTAAATGTTTGAAATGTTCAATAATAGCTCTTCTAGTTGTTTTGTATTCGTGATACGGTAAGTTAAATTCTTTAGCCGTCTCTTTAACAATTTTTGCTAATTTTTTATAATGAATATGTGAAATATGTGGAAAAATATGGTGTTCCACTTGGTGGTTTAACCCGCCAGTATAAAAGTTAATTAACCAGTTTTTAGGAGCAAAGTTTGCAGTTGTATATAACTGATGAATAGCCCATGTGTTTTTCATGTTACCATCTTCGTCTGGTAAAGGCATTTCAGTTTTAGGTACAATATGTGCTAATTGGAAAATAACACTTAAAATGATTCCTGCAGTATAATGCATTGCAAAGAACCCTATTAATACTTTCCACCAAGCAATGTCTAAAACAGCAATTGGTAATACTAACCAAAGTACATAATACAATACCTTAGATACCACTAATTTTGTCCATTCAGTAGCTGGATTAGGAAACTCACCATAAGATAATTTTCTTTTTAAGTAACTGTGCATTTGTTTAAAATCGGTAGTGATTGCCCAGTTAATGGTTAATAACCCGTATAAGAAAATTGAATAGTATTTTTGAAATTTATGAATCCATAACCATTGAGAATGTTTAGAAAATCGAATTATTCTACCAGCATCAATATCCTCATCATGTTCTTTAATGTTCGTGTACGTATGATGTAATACATTATGCTGTACTTTCCAATTATAAACATTACCCGCTAAAATATAAATGCTACTTCCCATTAATTTATTTACCCATTTTCTTTTAGAAAAAGATTCGTGGTTGGCATCATGCATTACATTCATTCCTATACCAGCCATTCCTATACCCATTAACACGGTAAGTGCTAATTTAATCCATTGAGACATGTCAACAGTTAAAATTAAGATGAATGGAACTAAAAATATAGCAAACATAATGATGGCTTTAGAATACAGCTTCCAATTACCAGTACGTTTAATGTTATTATCTTTAAAATATGAATTAACTCGCTTATTAAGTGTTCGAAAGAACTTAGCGTTATCTATTCTTGAGAAGTTAATTGTTTTCATTTGTTGTTTGTTTGAACTGCAAAAATATACTTTTTGCGATTGCTTTTTATGATAAACGTCAGTTTTTGTTAGGAATTGTTTGTTAACATTTAACTATTTTTGCAGCTTACTAACATTTTTATGGAAATCATACTTAAATACTTTCCGAACTTAACGGAAACTCAAATTGAACAGTTCTCTAAATTACAAGAACTATATAAAGATTGGAACTTGAAAATTAATGTGGTTTCTCGTAAAGATATTGATGAGTTATACTTACGTCATGTACTACATTCTCTAGGAATAGCTAAAGTGATGGAGTTTAAAGCAGGAGCTAAAGTAATGGATGTTGGTACTGGGGGAGGTTTCCCTGGAATTCCGTTAGCAATTTTATTTCCAGAAGTACAATTTCACTTAGTAGATTCAATCGGAAAGAAAATAAAAGTTGTAAATGAAGTTGCTGAAGGTTTAGGATTAGAAAACGTAAAAACGACTCATGGTCGTGTGGAGGAAGTTAAAGATACGTACGATTTTATTGTAAGTAGAGCAGTGGCACAAATGGAAACTTTTGTTCGTTGGAATAAAGGTAAAATTGCAAAAAAGCAAAATCACGATTTAAAAAACGGTATTCTGTATTTAAAAGGTGGTGATTTGTCTGAAGAGTTAGAAAAATATACTTCTGCTACTATTTATGATTTACCAAATTTTTATGAAGAGGATTTCTTCGAAACTAAAAAAGTGGTGCATTTACCTATGAAATATAAAGGGTAGGCTTTTTAGTTTTTATCAAAATAATAAAAAGAGTTATGGGTTTTAGATCCATAACTCTTTTCATTTTAACAGCATCCTGAGTTAGGAGCACAAGCAGTTTGAGTTTGTAAATCAGATAATTTTACTTTCGGTTTTTCTGATGGAATCCCACATTCAGATTTTGCTAAGCAATCCGTTTGTTTTGTAGTTAACAAAAAGTTTTTTCCATCGAAATCTAATCCGTATTTACCAATGGTTGCTCCTTGATATTCTACTTCAATATCTAAATTACCGATATTTAAAGTTTTCTCAGATAACTCAATAATATGAACTAATTTCTCTGGGTGTAGTCTGTGATCGTAATCATTTGCTTCCCATAATTGAAAGTTTACAACTTCTTCGTTTCTTACAGTTCCACCACAATCAATAAAGTTTTTTGTGATTTTTCCTACTTCAGTTACATGAAAATGATTCGGAACTAAATCGCCATTTGGTAATTGAAAAGCAATTGTTTCTAGCGATGCTAAGTGATTTTTAATTTCTGATAATTTCATAATACATATATTGTAATCGTAATATTACGATAGTTAAGGTTAAATTTTTTTAACAGCAATTATTAGAACTGCTATCTAGATTTAAAAAGTTATTTAAAAGTGTTTTAATTTCTGACCACTTTTCTTGATTAATACAATAACAAACGCTTGTGCCTTCAATATTTCCTTTAATAAGATCTAAATTTTTTAGTTCTTTTAAATGTTGAGAAATAGTTGGTTGTGCTAAACCAACAATTTCAACTAAATCACCACATACACAAGTATTGATTTTAAATAAGTGTTGTAAAATAGCTATGCGAGCAGGATGACCAAGTACTTTTGCAACTTTTGCAATTGTATTTTGTTGAGGTGTAAATATTTCAGACTTAGTTAATCCCATTGCTTAATTATTATATTGCAATATTACGATTAATAATTGATTTAAATGAAAATGCTCCGATAATAAAATATTATCGAAGTATTTTATTAATTTATAATAAGTTTAATACCAGCGTTTTTTCTTCTTTTTAGAAGCTTCAGATTTTCTTCCTTTTTTATGTTTGCTAACCGTATTTGGTTGTTTTTTCTTTTTAGGTTTTACTAAAGCAAAAGGATGATCTTCAATAATTTTTATTGGTCTTTTTGTAAATTCCTGAATAGCTTTTATGTACGAAGTTTCGTCTTCGCTACATAAAGAAAAAGCAATTCCAGATTTACCAGCTCTACCAGTTCTACCAATTCTATGTACATAGGTTTCAGGTATATTTGGTAAATCAACATTAATAACAGCGTCTACTTTACTAATATCAATTCCACGAGCAGCAACATCAGTCGCAATTAAAATATTAACCTTATTGTTTTTAAAAAGATCAATAGCTTCGTTACGCAATGCTTGTGTTTTATCTCCGTGAATACTGGTTACTTTGTATCCGTTTTTTTGAAGTGTTTTTTCAAGCTTATCAACACCAAATTTGGTACGTCTAAAAATAATAATACGACCGTTGATTGTGTTGCGTAGTAGATGCAAACACAAGTCTACTTTATTCTTTTTAGGTGTATAGTATAAAAGCTGACCAATATTATTCTCTGTTTTTTCAGTAGGAATAATATTTACTTTCTCAGGATTTCGCAACATCGATTTTGCTAAATCGTTTACCTTATCGGGCATTGTTGCAGAAA
>JAHDHE010000090.1 GCA_020631475.1 Tenacibaculum sp.
GAAAAAACAAAAATACTTCATAACCGGAATTTCTACTGAAGTAGGAAAAACAGTTGCTTCTGCAATTGTTACTGAAGCTTTAAAAGCTGATTATTGGAAACCTGTACAAGCAGGAGAATTAGATAATTGCGATACCCAAAAAGTTAAAAAATTGATTTCGAATACGAAATCAGTTTTCCACCCCAATTCGTATGCTTTAAAAATTCCGATGAGTCCGCATGCGGCTGCTGAAATTGACAATATCACTATTGAACTTTCGAAAATCACAGAACCAAAAACTAATAATAATTTAGTTATTGAAGGTGCTGGTGGATTGCTAGTTCCGTTAAACGATTCTGAAACTATTTTAGATCTTATTAAACCAGATTATAAAGTAATTGTGGTTTCTCGTCATTACTTAGGAAGCATAAATCACACCTTGTTAACGGTTAATTTATTAAAAGAAAAAGGATTTGATGTTGCCCTTATTTTCTCAGGAGAAGAACATAAAACCACAGAAGACATCATTAAAAAAACGACAAACATTCCTGTTATTGGACGTATTGATGAAGAACCATACTTTGATAAAAATGTAATTAAGGAGTACGCTGAACTTTTTAAAGATAAATTATAACGTCACCCTGAACTTGTTTCAGGGTCGCATCAAACTATGAAACAAAGTTACGTTTACATATTAACCAATAAATATAGAACTACATTTTATATTGGTGTTACTTCTAATCTTCAAAAAAGATTGATAGAACACGCTAACGGAATAGGCTCTGTTTTTACAAAAAAATACAATATTATTAATTTGATTTATTTTGAAGAATTTTCAGACATTAATCAAGCAATTGCAAGAGAAAAACAATTGAAAAACTGGCGTAAAGAATGGAAACTTAATTTAATTAGAAAATTAAACCCTACTTTAGATTATTAAATTTGATTCAAGGATAGTTTCATTTTAACATCACGTTAAAAAAAGATACGATTCCGAAACAAGTTCGGAAAGACTAAAATAGAACTTATGAGTTTACAAGAAAGAGACAAAAAACACTTATGGCATCCGTTAAAACAGCACCAAACACATCCAGAAAGCTTAGGAATTGTTAAAGCGAAAGGATGTATTTTAACTGATGAAAACGGAAACGAATATATCGATGCCATCTCATCTTGGTACACTTGTATGTTCGGGCATTGTAACGATTATATTACAAGTCGTGTTTACGACCAAATGCAAACATTAGATCAAATAATGTTTAGTGATTTTACACACGAGCCTGCTGTAAAATTATCAGAAGAATTGATTAAAATTCTCCCAGAGAATCAAAACAGAATTTTCTTTAACGATAACGGATCAACAGCTGTTGAAGCAGGAATTAAAATGGCATTACAATACTATTTTAACATCGGAGAGAAACGCAATACATTTATCGCTTTTGAAAATGGATTTCATGGAGATACTTTCGGAGCCATGTCTGTCTCTGGACTATCTGTTTACAACGGTCCATTTGAAGATTTCTTAATGGATATTCAGCGTATTCCTGTTCCGAACGGAGAAAATAATCAAACGATTTTAAATCAATTAAAACAAATTGTTTCCGAGAATAATGTTGCTGGATTTATTTATGAACCACTAGTTCAAGGAGCTGCTGGAATGAAAATTCATAAAGCAGAAGATTTAGATCTTATTTTAAAATTCTGTAAAGAGCATAATATTTTAAATATTGCTGATGAAGTGATGACTGGTTTTGGTAAAACTGGGAATCATTTTGCTTCTGACGAAGTTACTACAAAACCAGATATTATCTGTTTAAGCAAAGCTTTAACAGCCGGATTGGTTCCTATGGCTATTACTTCTTGTACCGAAAAAATTTACGAAGCTTTTTTAAGTAATGATATTGCTAAAGGTTTTTTTCATTGCCATACGTATTCAGCTAATCCAATAGCATGTAGTGCTGCATTGGCTAGTATTGAATTATTACAAAGTAAAGAAATTCAAAAAAACATACAGTACATTATAACATCTCATAAGAAATTTGAAGAGGAAGTTGAAAATCATCCTAAAATTAGCTCAATAAGATCTAAAGGAGTCATTTTAGCAATCGATTTAAATACTAATGCTAATCGTTACGGCACTTTACGTGATAAGCTGTTGAAATTATTTATGAAAAATGGAGTGTTCTTACGCCCACTAGGGAACACGATATACATTCAACCACCTTATGTAATTACTAATAAACAGCTTAACAAAATATATAATACAATAAAGAAAGCACTAGAAACCATCTAGTGCTTTACTTTTTTTAATAAAACGATACTTATTTAATATTAAAAACAGTTTTTAATATAGAAACTGTTTTATCAATAGCTCTATCATGATTCCCTTTTGGCTCTAAAATAACTGTAGCTTTTCTAGCTTTAAGAAATTTAATTTCATCTAAAGATAGTCTTCCTACTTGTTCATCTCTATCTCCATAAACATATGTTATTTTTGATAAATCATCAAACTTAGAAAGCTTTGTAGTATACCTGTTATATCCTAAACCTGCAGCTAGTTTAGCCATGTTTTTTTCTGTAACATCATCAACTTTTCTTTCCTCTATTGTATAATTCCCATGTATATCATAAATATATTCTGTATAAATTCCGTTACTAAAAGGTTTCCATGTTTTTTCATCAATATCTAATCTTCCTACCGAAATTAAATAACCATCGGCACTATTTATTCCGTAAGAAGCTATTAATTCTTGTGTCATAAAAGCACCAAAAGAAATCCCTAAAACATATACTTTTTTACTAGGCTGCTTCTTAAAAAATTCCACAACAGTTTTTAATGTTTCTACACTTGCCTTATCATAAGATTTTGCTTGCTCAAACGTAATATCTTTTTTAGTAAATAAACTTGGGTTTGCGGTTTGCATTTGATGAACATTGACTAATAATGCTTTTCCTTCTATAGATGATTTTTTTAAAATATTTTTTAATTCATCATCTTCTAATTTTGTAACAGGACCTCCTTGCGTGTTAATTATTACTGTATTTGAGTTTTTTTCTCCATGAAATGTTGCCAAGTGAGCTATTTGACTTAAACTAGGCTCTAACTCTTCTATTTTTTTATCTTTATTACAAGAAATAAATACAGTTATTAGTAACGTAATAAATAGTGATTTTTTAATTATAGTTTTCATGTTTTTATATTTTTATATTTATTCTTAAACAACCAACTATTATAGTACCCTATTAAAAAAATGAATTTAACTTTTCTTTAGTATTTTAGAATTTTACACCAATATCTTTTTCCAGTAAATTAATCTCTTTTTGTGTTTCTTTAATACGAACATATAAATCTTCATAAATCCACTCACTGTTAGACCTTATACCTCTTACAACTAGAGTTCCTTTTCCTTTTTCACCTTTTATAGGAATTGAAAAATCAACTTCTCCATCGTTGTTGTTTAATGAAATATTTCCTGAAGGAATTCCATAAGTTTCTAACGACTCTCCTAATAACTCAATTACTTTAGTATTTTCTTTAGCTTTAGATAATGCATGCTCTACCGGTTCAGAGTTTTCCATTAAACTTGATATACCCAAAAAAGCAGCACCAATACCAAAAACAAAGAATAATATAATTAACAAACACCCAC
>JAHDHE010000091.1 GCA_020631475.1 Tenacibaculum sp.
AAGAAAAGCAACCTAATTAGGTTGCTTTTCTTGTTTTATATAAATAATTAATCTTCTTTAAATAATTGCTCTATATAAGCTGCTTTTTTAATCTGAGCTCTTCTTGCTACAGAAGGTTTAGTAAATTGTTTACGTTCTCTTAATTCTTGTAAAACTTTTACATTTCTAAATTTACGTTTATAACGTTTTAAGGCTCTATCTATATTTTCACCTTCTTTAACTATAATTCTTAACATATGTAAGTTTTTATTAGTGGTTTAATTATTTTATATCAAAATACTTTTATAATCTTATCTACAAATAAGATTTTTGGCATAATAATATGATACTTTAAATTAAAAATTCTATTAAAAATTGCTTTATCAAAGCGACGAAAGACTATGTATATTGAGGTTTAATCAACTTATTATAGTATAAAGGCTCGTAGATTTTTCCTGTTAAGGTTAGAACATTAATGTTGTGCGAAGTTAGGTCTTATTTACTTGGTCTACAAGAAAACTATTATATATAAAAAACCCAATCAAACGATTGGGTTTTAATTTAAATTGTTTCTCCTAATTCTTTTAATTTAGAAGTGTTTTCGGCAAGCATTAGCTCATCAATAATTTTTTGAATATCACCGTTTACTATATTTGATAAATCGTATAAAGTAAGTCCAATTCTATGATCTGTTACACGACCTTGCGGATAATTGTATGTTCTAATTTTTGCTGAACGGTCTCCTGATGTTACCATCGAACCACGTTTTAACGCATCTTCTGCTTGCTTTTTAGCTAATTCTAAGTCGTATAAACGTGAACGTAATACCTTAAAAGCTTTTTCTTTGTTTTTATGCTGTGATTTTTGATCTTGACATTGCGCAACTAATCCTGTTGGAATATGTGTTAAACGCACCGCCGAATAAGTTGTATTTACTGATTGCCCTCCTGGTCCTGAAGAACAGAAAAAATCGATACGTACGTCTTTTGGATTTATTTCTATATCAAACTCTTCGGCTTCTGGAAAAACCATACAAGTTGCAGCTGATGTATGTACACGTCCCTGAGTTTCGGTTTGTGGTACACGTTGTACACGGTGAACTCCTGCTTCAAACTTCAAAGTACCATAAACATCATCTCCAGATACTTCAAACTGAATTTCTTTAAATCCACCATTGGTTCCTTCAGAATAATCTACAGTAGATACTTTCCAACCTCTACCTTCACAATACTTAGTATACATTCTAAATAAATCTCCAGCAAAAATACTAGCCTCATCTCCTCCTGTACCTGCACGTAGTTCTACTACTGCATTTTTAGAATCTTCTGGATCTTTTGGAATTAATAAAAACTTAATTTCATCTTCTAAAACAGGAATTCTGTTTTTAGCTTCATCCATTTCCATTTTTGCCATATCTACCATTTCAGCATCGCTTCCGTCGGCTATAATTTCTTTAGCTTCATCAATGGTATTTAATAAACTTTGGTATTCGTTTGCTTTATCAACAACCTTACCTAAGTCTTTATATTCTTTATTTAATTGAACATAACGTTTTTGATCACTAATTATATCTGGCTGAATGATTAAGTCAGAAACCTCATCAAAACGTTGTTTAACTATCTGTAATTTATCTAGCATTGTATCTTTTCTTGGGATGCGAATTTACGATTTTTTATCGAATTTAATCCATATCTTTATTTGATAAAGATGAATATTATGCGCAATTTTTTACTAATATTTACTTGTTTTATTATTTTTTCATGTAAAACTCAAAAGAAAATTCAAAAACCTACTTGGTTATTTGGTAAATGGGAACGTGTAAATGAAAAAAGCAATAACAAAACTTTTGATTTTTGGAACAAAAATTTAACCGGAATCGGATTTACATTAAAAGGTTCTGATACTATTTTTAAGGAAGTTATGAGTATAATTGAATTAAAAGATACCTTAAATTTAAAGATTGAAGGCGTTAACGATTTACCAACTTTATTTAAATTTACTAAACAAACCGATTCATCTTTTACTTGTATAAATCTTAAAAACGAATTTCCTAAAAAGATTTATTATTACTTAGATAACAATCAACTAAAATGTAAAATTTCTAACGATGAGTTTTCTGTAGATTTTATATTTAATAAAATTACTCCTTAGTTTGTTTCTAATTTATAACCTACTCCATGCACGTTTGTTATTTTTATTGAAGTATCTTCTTTTAACTTTTTTCGTAGTTTAGAAATATATGTATCTAAACTTCTTCCTACAAAAACTCCATTATCTTCCCAAACTCTTTTCATTAATTCATCACGTTTTATAACTTCATTTGAGTTTTCAACAAAGATTGCTAAGAGTTCGCATTCTTTTTTAGATAAATTAATTTCGTCTGTTTGCTTTACTAATTTATTTTGTTCTGGATAAAATTGAAATATCCCTACTTTTAAATGATTTCCATTGCTTTCTTTTATAATTTCATTTTGTTTTAGCAACTTAAAATCTAACAAGAAAACTATTAGTAAAAGAATTAATCCGACCAAAAATAATTGATTACTAATAACAGAACTTGTTTTCTGTGTAAATTTTATTTCAATAGTATAGCAATTAACTGGTAAAATTCTACCTCTACATGGTATTATGCTATTCTCTTTTTTATCCTTTATTTCGAAACTATAATTAACCTCATTATTAATACACTGTATTACTTCTGTTCTATAATACTTAGGTAAATTAGCTTTTTTAAAACTTCGCTGAACTATTGAATTCAGACTATCTGGATTTATTGATAGTTTACTTTGAAAGGAAATTTTATATTTACTTTTATTTAATGCAACAATTGGTAAAACCAATGATGTTGAATCATTATTTGCAAGTAATAATTGATGTCCAATATCACGAAAAGAGACTTTTGCTCGTTCTGAAAAATCTTGGTTAAACTTATTGGGCGTAAAAAAAACAAATCCAACAAGTAACAAAAGACCAATAATGCTGTATATATAAATTCTAATTTTACTCATAATTCCAACAAATAACTTACAATTTTATGACTTTTTACATCTATTGACACTTCTTTTACATTTTTTTGACACTTTTTCTCTAACTCTAAAATAGTTTTACTCAAAAAACATAATTATCATGAAAAAAACATTACTAATCTTAGTCTTTTGTTCGATTAATCTTTTTGGACAAAAAAATGAATTTAACCTAATAAACCTTGATTCTACTTGGGGAAAAGAAGTAATTCGTTTTCCAGCAAGACATATGAATTATATTGGTGTTGGAGAAGTAAGATTTCCACCTAAAAGAGGTTGGATTCAACCAAAACATTCTTTCTTCTGGTCATACACTTATGCTTGGAGTATTAATGTAAATAGAGAAATTCCTGCAAAAGAATTAGAAATAGATTTGGTGAAATATTTTAATAGCTTGAATAAAATTGATATGAAAGCTAAACCAGAGGAAAAATATTCTTCTGCTAAAGTTTCAAGAATTAAAAAAGATAAATCTGTTACTTATTTTAAAGGTGCTGTAAGAATATTTGATCGTTTTGCTACCAATAAAATGATTACTTTAAATGTTATAATTGAAAG
>JAHDHE010000019.1 GCA_020631475.1 Tenacibaculum sp.
GTTTCTCGGTAGGATTGTTGTTGGCTTTTATGTTTTTATTCCCAAATATTACTGATGGAATTTCGTGGTTAAGTTTTGGACGTTTGCGTCCGTTACATACCAATGCAGTAATTTTTGCTTTCGTAGGTAATGCAATTTATGCAGGGGTATATTACTCTTTACAACGATTGTTAAAAACACGTATGGCGAGTGATTTTTTAAGTAATTTTAATTTCTGGGGATGGCAATTAATAATTGTTGCAGCAGCCATAACACTGCCTTTAGGATATACAAGTTCTAAAGAATATGCCGAATTAGAATGGCCAATTGATATAGCTATTGCTTTAGTTTGGGTAGCTTTTGGTGTAAATATGATTTGGACAATTCTTCAAAGAAGACAACGTCACTTATATGTTGCTATCTGGTTTTACTTAGGAACTTTTGTAACAGTAGCTGTTCTACATATTTTTAACAGTTTAGCATTACCTGTTGGTTTCTTAAAATCATACTCAGTTTATGCAGGTGTACAAGATGCCTTGGTGCAATGGTGGTACGGACATAATGCCGTGGCATTTTTCTTAACAACACCATTTTTAGGATTGATGTATTATTTTGTTCCTAAAGCAGCAAACAGACCAGTATATTCATATAGATTATCAATCGTTCACTTTTGGTCGCTGATATTTATTTATATCTGGGCAGGACCTCACCATTTATTATACACTTCTTTACCAACTTGGGCACAAAATTTAGGAGTTGCCTTTTCTGTAATGTTAATTGCGCCGTCTTGGGGAGGTATGATAAACGGATTATTAACACTTCGTGGAGCTTGGGATAAAGTTCGTACAGATCCTGTTTTAAAATTCTTTGTAGTAGCTATTACAGGTTATGGTATGGCAACTTTTGAAGGGCCAATGTTATCATTAAAAAATGTTAACGCAATTGCTCACTTTAGTGACTGGATTATTGCGCACGTTCACGTTGGTGCATTAGCTTGGAATGGTTTCTTTACTTTCGGTATGATTTATTGGATGGTACCAAAATTATTCAAGACAAAATTATACTCTAAAGCATTGGCAAACTTCCACTTTTGGATTGGTACTTTAGGTATCATAATGTACGCTTTACCAATGTATGTTGCGGGATTTGTACAAGCATCTATGTGGAAACAATTCAACCCAGATGGTACGTTAGCTTACGGTAACTTCTTAGAAACCGTAAATGAAATTATACCAATGTATTGGATGCGTGCTATTGGAGGTAGTATGTTTATTGTAGGGGCATTTGTAATGCTATACAATATGATTATAACAGTTAAATCTGGTAGTGATGTTACAGATGATTTAGCAGAAGCAGCACCATTAACAAAAGTTTCTAAACATAGAACAAAAGGAGAAGGATGGCATACTTGGTTAGAAAGAAAACCAATTAAGTTAACAATTTACGCTACAGTTGCTATTTTAATAGGTGGTATTGTTCAAATTGTACCAACCTTATTAGTAAAATCTAATATACCAACAATATCAAGTGTAAAACCATATTCACCTTTAGAGTTAGAAGGTCGTGATATTTATATCCGTGAAGGATGTGTAGGATGTCACTCTCAAATGGTTCGTCCATTTAGATCGGAAGTTGAACGTTACGGAGAATATGCAAAAGCAGGAGAGTTTGTTTACGATCATCCATTCTTATGGGGATCTAAACGTACAGGTCCAGATATTTTAAGAGTTGGAGGAAAGTATTCTGATAGCTGGCACTTAAATCATATGTATGATCCACAAAGTACATCACCAGGTTCTATTATGCCAGCATACCAATGGTTAGTTAGAAGTAAGCTTGACAAAAGTGATACTGAAGGAAAAATGGAAGCCATGGTAACATTAGGAGTTCCATATACAGAAGAAGAGATTGCAAATGCGCAAGCAAGTATGGATGCTCAAGGAACTCAAATTCAAGAGAATTTAAAACAAGATCCTGATTTTGCTACCAATTATGATGCAGATAAAAAATATGCGCAAGAAAACGGACAGACTTTTATAGAAATGAAAGATAGAGAAATTGTTGCCTTAATCGCTTATTTACAACGATTAGGAACAGACATTAAAGTAAAAGATGTTCAAAAACAATTAAGCGCTAAAAACTAGAAATTATGTTGAAATTCGTAAAAAATCACATGGAAAGTATTACAGGTATTGAAATATACCCAATGATTTCACTAATTATTTTCTTTACATTTTTTGTAATACTGTTTTGGTGGGTGTTTACCGCTAAGAAAGAATACATCAGTAGAGTAAGCGATATACCATTAAACGATTAAAATAAAATAAGATGAAAAAATATATTCAATCTATAGTCTCATTTCTTTTTGTTTTTTCAATGCCATTTATTTTAGCAAAAGCTTTTATGGCATATAAAGATCCATTTAGTTTATATGAAAACCCAATTGTGTGGTTTGTAATTATAGGTTTTGGTTTAGTTGTGCTATTAAAAGAAATTTTAGCAAGTACAGTTGTTAGTAAAGCTAATGAGTCTATGCCTAAAAATTACACAAGAGTACAAACAGTAATTTCATTTTTGTTTTTGTTTTTAACGCCATTAGCATTAGCAAAAGCGATTAGCTCATATCAAAATCCGTTTAACTTTTTAGAAAACCCATTAATTTGGATTGGTTTAATAGCTTTTGGTTTAGTTGTATTAGCAAAAGAAATGTTAACAATTACTGGTGTTGCTAAAATTGAGAAAGCTGAAATGATTAAAGCAGGTATCAATCCTGAAGAAGTTGATAATTGGGCTTGGGCTAAAAAATTAATCAGTAAATGGACAGCAGCCAAAGCTATTGAAGAAGAAGAGGAAATTGTTTTAGATCATAACTATGATGGAATTAAGGAGTTAGATAACAATTTACCACCATGGTGGGTGTATATGTTCTATGCAACAATCATTTTTGCTGTAGTATATTTAGTGAAATATGAAATAATGGGAGCTCCAAATCAAGAAATGGAATATGCTCAATCTGTTGAAATAGCTAAAAGAGAATTAGCAGCATTTAGATCAACATCTAAAGAAGCAATTGTTGATGCTGAAACAGTAACTATTTTAACCGACGAAAGTGATTTAAATAGAGGTAAAGCAGTATATAACTTAAACTGTGCTGCTTGTCATATTGCTGATGGAGGTGGAGGTATCGGACCTAACTTAACCGATGAATATTGGATTTTAGGCGGAGGAATTAAAAACGTTTTTGCAACAATTACCAATGGTGGTCGTGACGGAAAAGGAATGGTTGCTTGGGGTAAAACTTTAAAGCCAAAAGACATCCAAAAAGTGGCAAGTTATATTATGACTATGCAAGGTACTGTACCAGCAAAACCAAAACCTCCACAAGGAGAATTGTATAAAGACAAAACTCAAGAAGTAAAAGAAGAAGTTATAGAACAAGTAAAAGATAGTGTTCAATAATAACATTGAATATTGATTAGTTTTAATAGTTGATTATGGAAACACCCGAGAACGAACAATTTAGAGATAGTATAGGTACTATTAATAGTGAAGGAAAGCGTGCTTGGGTGTATCCTAAAAAACCAAGTGGTCGATTTTATAAATATAGATCGTATGTAAGCTACTTTTTATTAGCATTTTTATTATCAGCACCATTTATTAAAATCAATGGAAATCAGTTTTTACTGTTCAATGTTTTAGAACGTAAGTTTAATATCTTCGGATTTCCTTTTTGGCCACAAGACTTCCATTTGTTGGTAGTTTCTATGATTGTTGGTGTTGTCTTTATTATTCTGTTTACTGTTGTCTTTGGACGTATTTTCTGTGGATGGATTTGTCCGCAAACGATATTTCTAGAAATGGTTTTTAGAAAGATTGAATACTGGATTGATGGAGATAGAGGAAAACAAATTCGTTTAGAAAAACAAGCTTGGAATGCTGAGAAGATTAAAAAGAGATTATTAAAGTGGTTTATCTTTTTTATCATTTCGTTCCTAATTGCTAATGTGTTTTTAGCTTATTTAATAGGAGGAGATACTGTAATAGAATACGTAACAGGTAATCCGTTTGATAATATAAATACGTTAATTTCATTATTAATTTTTACAAGTGTATTCTACTTTATTTTCGCTTGGTTTAGAGAGCAAGTATGTATTATAGCTTGCCCTTATGGTAGATTACAGGGAGTTTTGTTAGATAATAAAACCATTAATGTAGCTTACGATCATGTTCGAGGAGAAGGCGAAAAGGGTAGAGCTAAATTCAGTAAAAAAGAAGATAGGGCTTCTACAGGAAAAGGAGATTGTATAGATTGTTTTCAATGTGTAAATGTATGTCCTACAGGAATTGATATTCGTAACGGAACACAATTAGAATGTGTAAACTGTACTGCTTGTATAGATGAGTGCGACCATATGATGGAAAAAGTTGGTTTGCCAAAAGGATTAATCCGTTATGCAAGTGAAGAAAATATTGTAAAAAAAGCACCTTTTCAATTTTCAGCAAGAATGAAAGGATATTCTGCTGTATTAGGAATTTTAATAGCGGTATTAATCGGAATGTTATTTTTAAGAAATGATGTAGAAGCAACTATTTTACGTTTACCAGGGCAATTATATCAACATAAAGAAAACGGAGTTATTAGTAATATTTACACCTATAAAGTAATCAATAAAACGACCAAAAAATTTGATAATGTTAGTTTTAAATTGGTATCACACAAAGGAAAAATAGAAACAGTAACGCATCAAAATTTTGAAATACCAAAACAAGGATTGGCAGAAGGAACTTTATTTATAGAAATGCATCAATCTGAAATGAAAAAAGAAAAAGTAAACCTAAAAATAGGTGTTTATAGTGACGGTAAATTAATAGAAACCACGAAAACCAATTTTTTAGGACCAAGAAGTTATAGATAACTTAATCCGTCATTACGAGGAAGTATGACGAAGTAAACTTTTTATCAATAAAGAGATTATTTCATTTTATTCGCAATGACACAAAAACAATAAAAATGAAACTAAACTGGGGCACGGGTATAGTAATTGCAATTATTGGGTTTATAAGTTTCATCATGTATTTCGTTATATCGATGAGTACAGGTAAAAGTTATAATTACGATTTAGTATCTGATAAATATTATCAGAAAGAACTAGAATATCAACAAACAATAAATGCAACTAAAAACGCAAAAGCATTAAAAGAAAATATTTCAATAGAACAATCAATCGGGGGGCTGATTGTAAATTTTCCAAAAGACTTTGATTATACCAAAATCTCAGGAAAAGTGTTCCTATACAGACCATCTAATAAACAATTGGATTTTGAAATACCTATTTCATTATCTAAAACATATTTGCTCGTGCCTGAGAAACGTTTATTGGGTGGTCGTTGGAACATTACTGTTTCTTGGAAACACAAAAATACAGCTTATTTTTACCAGAAAGAGTTGATTTACTAATGTTTCTTTCTGCGCTCATATTTGGTTTATTAGGAAGCTTTCACTGCATAGGAATGTGCGGACCAATAGCTTTTATGCTACCAGTAGATAGAACCAATAAAACAAAGCAAGTTTTACAAATAATGAGTTATCATTTTGGTCGCTTGTTTACCTATAGTTTAATAGGTTTGTTATTTGGGTTCTTAGGAAAAGGGTTTTATTTTTTCGGATTTCAGCAACAGCTTTCTATTATCGTAGGTGTTTTAATGATTTTGGTTATTCTTTTACCCAAAACTTTTCAGAAGTATAATTTTTCAAAATCAATAAACAGATTGGTAATGAAAGTAAAGTCAGCTTTAGGAAAAGAATTAAAAAAGAAAGGAAACGATACTTTTTTTACTATCGGATTTTTAAACGGATTCCTTCCATGTGGATTGGTGTATATGGCAGTTTTTGGAGCTTTGGCAACCACAAATGCATTTTTAGGAAGTTTATATATGTTCATTTTCGGATTAGGAACAATACCGCTAATGACTACCGTAGTATATCTAGGTAATTTTGCCAACGGATTGGTTCGAAAAAGGATTCAACAAATAATACCTTACGTAGTTGTTTGTATAGGAGTTTTGTTTGTATTACGAGGTTTAGGATTAGGAATTCCTTATGTATCTCCAGTGCCAGTTTTAGATGCAACAGCATCAGTTAAAGGATGCCATTAATGCAATATACATGATATAAATCATACTATTTTTTAAGAATATAAAGTAACTTTATATTAGAAGTTAAACCATAAATTACCCTATTATGAAAAAAATAATTGTACCCGTAGATTTTTCTATATATTCAGAAAACGCTTTAAAAACAGCAGCTTTTTTAGCAAAAGAATCTCAAGCTGAGGTTATAGTTGTTCATATGTTAGAGCTTTCGAACGCAATTGTAAATCAATCTGAAAGTTACGCACAGCAAGAAACTGTATTTTATTTAAAATTAGCAGAAAAGAGATTTAATAAATTTTTACAGAAAGATTTTTTAACAGGAGTTAAAGTAACTCCAATAATAAAACATTTTAAAATTTTTAGTGAATTAGATCAATTAGCTAGAGAAGAAAATGCAGATTTAATTGTAATGGGATCTAAAGGAACCAGCGGTTTGTCTGAAATGTTTATAGGTTCTAATACCGAAAAAGTAATTCGTTATGCGCATGTACCAGTATTAGTTGTAAAAGAAATTGCAATTACTCAGAAAATAGAAAATGCAGTTTTTGCATGCGATTTTTCTGATGATGATGTTACTCCATATTTAGAAGCAAAAACTTTCTTTGAAAAACTAAACTGTAATTTAGAGTTGGTATATATTAGTACACCAACAACAAAATTTAAGAGTACAAAAGAGATTGAAGAAAAGATGACACTTTTCTTTAATAAAATAAATGAAGATGTAAGTGAAATTTCTAAAGTAAAAATCATTTCTGATTATTCAGTAGAAAAAGGAGTTTTATATTACGCCAATAAAAGTAAGGCAGATATTTTAACAGTTGCTACTCATGGTAGAAAAGGAATTTCTCATTTTTTCGAAGGAAGCATTTCTGAAGATATAGCAAACCATAGTAAACTACCAGTACTTTCATTTAAAATTTAATAGTTAAATTGTAAAAAACAAAACCTCGATACTAAGTATCGAGGTTTTGTGTTATTATAAAAAGTAAAATTACTTATCTTCTTTAGCTTTAATATTGCTTACAAACTTTTGTAGACGTTTACCGTAATCTGAAGCTTTAACTTTATCAGTTAAACTATTATTAATAGTATCTAATAATTTAATGTTTGCGTCAAATAATTCTGTTAAAGCAATATAAGGTGCAGCTTCACTATTAGCATTTGCGATAGCAAAGTTTGTTGAAAATAAAAAACGACGACGTATCATTTTTTTATAATCAGCATCTAATTTTTTAACTAAATCTTCATCACCAGCTTGACGTGCTTCGATGTCTTTTTTAATAAAATCTAAACGTTGATCTCTAAAACGAGTATCTATTTCGCGATACTTATCCATTACTTCTTGGTTTTTAGATCCTTTTATTTCTGGTTTAAATCCAAAGCTTTCAACATCGTCATTAATAGTAATTTCACCTTTTTCTCCAAAAAACATTAAGTGTTTGTCTTTTGTATTTCCATCAAAAGTTAAATAATACATAATTGGAGTATCTACATTATCTGTTAATGTAAATTTATCACTACCTAATAAGGTCATAGAATCTACAGAAACTAAAACAGTATCTTTCATTTTTTGAAGATAAAGTGTTCCTTTTTTTAATCCTTTAATTTGACCTTTAACAATCATGTTACCTTCTTTTTTAGAAGAACATGCGATAGCTATAATTGCCAATACGAAAATGGCTAAAAGTTTTTTCATTTGAAATAAATTTTGAATTGCAAATATGCAGAAAACTACTAAATTTTAGAGGCTATTTCCATTAAAATTGTACATAAAATAGCACCAACGGTTCCGATAGCATACCCAAATACGGCTAATAACACACCAACTGTTGCTAATGAAGGGTGAAATGCTTGCGCTACAATTGGAGCAGAGGCTGCTCCACCAACATTTGCTTGACTACCTACTGCTAAAAAGAAATACGGCGCTTTTATTAATTTTGCTACTAAAATTAATAAACCTGCGTGAATTGTCATCCAAACAATACCTATAAAAATTAAATTAACGTTATCAAATATCATCCCTAAATCCATTTTCATACCTATAGTTGCCACTAAAATATAAATGAAAATACTACCTAATTTACTTGCCCCTGCACCTTCGTAATTTTTTGCTTTTGTAAATGATAAAATTATAGCAACAATGGTTGATATACTAATTAACCAAAAGAATTGTGAACCTAAAAAACTAAAAATATTTTTTGCGGTTTCTGAAGAAAGTGAAGCAACAAATTCGTTAAAAAAACTACCTAAATATTTAGCTGAAAAGTGCCCAAAACCAACTGTTCCAAAAGCAATTGCTAACATAATCATAAAATCGGTTAAGGTTGGGTTTCTTTTAACTCCTTTTGTAAAAGAAGATACTTTTTCTTTTAGCTCTTCGATAGCAGAAGTATCGGCTTTTAACCATTTGTTAATTTTATCTTTTTTACCAATTCCTATTAATAAAATTGCCATCCAAATATTGGCTACAACGATATCAACAAACACCATTCCTCCATATTTTGCTGGATTGTATTGATAAATTTCTAACATCGCAGTTTGGTTAGCTCCACCACCAATCCAGCTACCTGCTAAAGTTGATAGTCCTCTCCATACAGCATCAAATCCTGCTCCTCCAACAGTTTCTGGAGAAAATATAGAAATTAATAAAATAGCAATAGGACCACCAATTATAATTCCTACTGTTCCTGTAAAAAACATAATTAATGCTTTAGATCCTAAATTAAATATCGCTTTTAAATCGATACTTAAAGTCATTAAAACTAAAGCCGCGGGTAATAAAAATCTACTTGCTACATAATATAATTGAGATTTATCTTTTACAGCTTCTCCAGTCGCATTAACAGTTTCCCATTCAGGAGCAATAACTCCTAGAGTTGTGAAAATTGCAGGTATAAAATAAGCCATGAATAATCCAGGAACTATTTTATAGAATTTATGCCAAAAACCTGAAGTTTTAGATTCTGTATAAAATACAAATCCTAACGATATCATTAAAATTCCGAATACAATAGCATCGTTTGTAAAAGTAGGTGCAGTCATTTTATGTTAGTTTTTTGCTAAAGTATGAAAATTACTTAGCCTTTTTTTCTGTGGTCTGTACTTATAGCAATTCCTAATTGAATTCTATCAAAGCTTCTACTAGCGTCATTTGAAATGTTCATATAACCAGCTTGTAACTTTACAATATTAGATAGTTTGTATTTAAAACCTACTCCTAACCAATTTTGATTGTATGCCTCTCCGTCAAAGTCAAAAAATATTTCATCATATATATAAGTAGACCATTTTTTTGATAAAGGATGACTTAAGCCTAATTGATAACGAATAAAGTGACCTGTTCTTGATTCGAAAAAGCGTTGTTCAGCTCTTAAACGATGTGCAATACCTAAATCAGACAATTTATGTTTTACATTTAAATCTTCGTAGATACGATGGTCGCTAAAGTCACCATTTAAAGCTTCAAAAGTGCGATCCGTACTTAAATAAGCATATCCAATAGTTGCACTTATGGTTTTATTAAATTGATAGTTAGCACCTAATCGACCAATAAATTGCTGCATGTCATCACCAATTTCGAAAAAACGGAAATGTGCCATAGTTTTAATGCTAAATTTATCAGAAACTTTGTGAGAGCCATTATACATATACCAAGCTCCTAATTCTTTTTCAGGATTTTTTTGAGCATAACTATTAATAGCAAATAAGAATAATAATAAGATTACTGTTTTTTTCATTTTTAAAATTATGTTATAAAGGCAAAAATAAGGAAAAGAAGATTTGTTTGAAATTTATATGAAAATAGTACATTTACCTAAACTTATTTATAGACAAACTATGGAAGAAGAAATAGAAAGATTATCACCTTTAGAGTTGAAAAAAGAGTTGTTTGCTTTTTTGAATTTAGAAAAAGGAATTCCTCTAGCTTATCTTTCTTTATTAAAAAAGCCTTACAAAACTGTTCAGTCGTATTTAACTAGAGATAGAAAATTTATAACAAATCCTCTTAAGTATTTACTCTTTAGTGTTGCGATTTATACGCTACTTATTAATTATCATCAAGGATTTAAAAACTTAATGATTGAGGCAAATAAAAAAAATCAAAAAGGATTTGAAAGCTTAAAGAATCTTACAAGTGAAAACTTGTTTGAAAAATTTATACAGGCTCAAGAATTCTATATGTCTTCAATGAATTTGGTGTACTTATTTGCAGTACCCATTGTAGCATTGATAACATATTGGTTTTTTAAAAAGAAATACAATTACACAGAAAATTTAGCAATTCACTGTTATTTATATGGTACAGCAAATTGGACTAGTTTTTTATTATTACTATTAACTTTTCCGTTTGAATTACCAGGGTACTTTATGTATGCTTTAATATTTTTCACCTATTTGGTTATTTCTTACCTAATAAAATATATTTATCAATTAAAGTGGTTTACTGCTTTTGCTACTCAATTATTGTTATTAGTTTTATTTATGATAGTTGGTCAGCTGTGTTTACTAGGAATATTCTTATATTTTATTTTTTTTACATAAAAAAACTGCTTGTTAAAAATCAAGCAGCTTTTTAAAATAATGTATTAATAACTAATTTATTGAAAATACTTCAGTTTTCTTAAAAGGAGAAATAGTTATATTTTCTACAGATTTTTGATATTCCTTCCAATCAGTGTTAAAAAATGTATTAGTTTTTTCAAGAGCTTCTTTTAAAGATTTTTTTAATTGATCAATTAGCTGTTTTTCAGTTTTAGTTTGTTCTCCAAATCGAGAACCAACATACCAACGAGCAGTTCCTAAACGTTGGTTAACTGTAACTTCAGGATTTCGTGTGATTCCCTGACGTTTGTCTACTTTACCTAAATAAAAAGCAATTAAAGTATCTATTTTTTCATTAATATTTGTTGAGGTTTTTATTTGCTCTTTGTACTTCTTTTTATCTTCTTTAGTAAATTTACTTTTATAATTAGTTACAATTTTTTTGCTTTCAACAAGTTGTTTTACAGCATCAGCAATTATTTTTTGATATTCTTGTAATTCTTTACTTGCATTATATTTTTGATTGATAGCAATTTCAGAAACAGTAAGTCTTGGGTCAAATGTTACTTTAATGTTTTGTTCTGAAGTTTTATCACCAAAAGTCATTTTTAAACGATAAGTTCCTGGTTTTATAGTAACACCACTAGGTTCTCTTTTTTGTTTTCTAATAGTTCTTGATGGTCTCGCAACACCTTTTTCGTTTAAATACCAATACGTTTTATGAAAACCATTTTCTTTAGGTGTTTTTTGTTTTAATGTTCTAATTAAACGATCACCATCATAAATTTCTAATTTAATAGAATCGTATTTTATAGTTGGTAGCTTTTTATTGATAGCGTTCTCAACTCCACTAGAATTGACATTCTTTGTGTCTTGCGTCTTGTTTTTTACATCTTGTTTCTTTAGCGGTTTATTGATGTAATAAGAAATAACAGCTCCACGTTTTCTGTTCTCTCCTTGATATATTGCATCCGCACCAAACCTGCTTCCTGTAGGTTGTTGGTAAGCAGTCATGTAAGCTGTAGGAGGCTCAAATAATTCTAACGTATTTTTAAGTTTGTTTTTATTTTTCGCCATTTCTCGTAGTGGACGAATATCGTCTAAAACCCATGCAGCTCTACCAAAAGTTCCGATAACTAAATCGTGTTCACGAGGATGAATTACCAAGTCTTTTACTGAAACAGTAGGGAAGCCAGCAGTCCATTTTGTCCATTTTTTACCAGCATTTATAGAAATATATAAACCATCATCGGTACCTAAAAACAATAAGTTAGCTTCTATAGGATCTTCAACAATACTTAATGTATAACTTTCTACATCGTTAGAATCAACTATACGTTCCCATGTTTTTCCGTAATCTTTTGTTCTGTATGCATAAGGTGTATAGTTAAAACGACGATAATCATTAGCAATTAATAAGGCTTCACCTTTATTTTTGTTGGATGCTTTTATTTGTGTAATCCAACTATTGACAGGTAAATCTTTAATGTTTTTAGAAACGTTTACCCAAGTGGCACCGTCATTTTTTGTTATTTGAACTTGACCATCATCTGTAGCTACCCAAAGCATATTTTTTTCTAAAGGAGAAGGTTCAATAACCAAAATAGTGGTGTGATTTTCTGCTCCAGTAGCATCCAATGTTAAACCACCACTTTCCGATTGCTTTTGCTTACTAGGGTCATTGGTAGTTAAGTCTGGAGAAATAACTTTCCAGGTTAATCCTTTGTCGGTTGATTTATGTACAAATTGACTTCCAAAATACAACGTTGAATTATCAAACGGATCAATATTTATAGCAGCATTCCAATTAAAACGCAGTTTAACTTTTGCATCAGGATGTGTAGGGCGAACCGTATAATTATTTCCTGTTTTATAATCATAACGAGATACATATCCTTGCTGACTCATTGTCCAACCATAACGAGAATCGTCTTTATCTGGAACCACATCAAAACCATCACCAAAACTAATTTCTTGCCAATAAGAATTTCTAATTCCTTGGGCTTTCCATACATAAGCTGGACCACGCCAAGAACCATTATCTTGCATTCCGCCATAAACATTATAAGGGAATTCATTATCAACATTTATATGATAAAACTGTGCTACAGGTAAATTACCTATGAAACGCCAAGTTTTTCCTCCATCTTTAGTAATATTTAATCCACCATCATTACCATCAATCATAAATTTACCATTATTAGGATCAATCCACCAAGCATGATGATCTGGATGAACACCATTATCTACACCATAAGCAGGCATTAATTGTTTGAAAGATTTACCACCATCTTGAGATACATTTACATACGTAAAAACTGTGTACAATCTATTTTCATTTTGAGAATCTACATATATTTCAGAATAATAAAAAGGGCGATTACCAATGCCTTTTTTATTGTTGATCATTTTCCATTTAAATCCGCCGTCTTCACTTTTGTAAAGTGCATTTTTCTTAGCTTCAACCAAAGCATAAATTACATCAGGGTTTGAACGAGAAATAGCTACTCCAATTCTTCCTAAATCTCCTTTAGGAAATCCTTCTTTATCAGTAATTTTTTTCCAGTTTTCTCCACCATCGTGTGTAATATATAAACCACTTCCTTTTCCTCCTGAATTAAAAAACCACGGATCACGTTTATGTTCCCACATAGCAGCGATTAATTTATTTGGATTAGATGGATCCATAATTAAATCGGCTGCACCCGTTTTTATATTGTTATAAAGTATTTGTTTCCATGTTTTACCACCATCAGTAGTTTTGTAAACGCCACGTTCTTTATGCTCTCCCCAAGGCGAACCTATTGCACCAACGTATACTGTATTTGGGTTAGTAGGGTCGATAATTACACGATGTATATGACGTGTTTTTTCTAATCCCATAGATTTCCATGTTTTTCCGGCATCTAAAGATTTGTAGATTCCATAACCACCATTTAAGCTGTTACGAGGATTTCCTTCTCCTGTACCAGCCCAAATAACACTTGGATTTGATTGCTGAATTGCAATTGCTCCGATGGAAGCTGTAACTTCTTTTTCGAAAATTGGTTGCCATTTAATTCCTCCAGATGTTGATTTCCAAATACCACCAGATGCAGTACCCACGTACATAATATCAGGATTAGATTGTACAACATCAATTGTAGTTACACGACCAGACATTCCTCCTGGACCAATGTTTCTTGGCTTCATGTTTTTAACCAAATCCATTGAGAATTCTTGAGGAAATAGGAGAGAGGTTATAAATAAAAATAAGATTGGTAGTAGTTTTTTCATTGATTAGTTTTTGATAAAAAGACAAGGTACAAAATAGAAAACCACTCAATAATTTATTGAATGGTTTTTAACATTTTATTAAGAAGTTTAAGCAAATGCAAACTAACGAAGTAGTAGATTTAAAAATAGAGATTGCTTCGTAATCTCGCAATGACGTTATTCTTCTTTCTTTTTAGGTTCTCGTTTTGCTTCTTTAAGCGCTTGCATAAGCATCCATTCGATTTGCCCATTGGTAGATCGAAATTCATCTGAAGCCCATTTTTCAATCGCTTTTATCATATCTTCACTTATGCGAAGTGCAAATGCTTTTTTCTTTGCCATGTTATTTTTTTACAAAAGTTGCAATGGTTTTTATTAATTTTTCTGATATTGAATAGTTTGGATTAGTATAAGATGCTAAATTGTCTTCATCTTTTTCAATATGCTTTATCATATGATTCATGTTCTCAATAATTACTAATTCTGATTTCGGGTTTGCTTTATGTAAGGCTTCTGCGTCATTAACCAAAACTTGTATATCTTTATCTCCATTA
Organism: Tenacibaculum sp.; assembly: GCA_020631475.1. GTDB lineage: Bacteria > Bacteroidota > Bacteroidia > Flavobacteriales > Flavobacteriaceae > Polaribacter. Next base: position 14,484 of record JAHDHE010000019.1, read on the forward strand.
ATAATTAAAATAGGTACAGTAACTTTTTTTATTTCTTCAGTTGGGTCTATAGCAATCCATTGATTAAAAAAAGGTTGATTTTGAGGAGCAAATAACGACATTAAATTAGGATTTACCTCTTTGATTTTTCCTGTTTCTTTTAACTCTTTTATATGTGCTTCAGTAATTTTTCCGAATTCAGCACTTTGTTTTGTTACTTGACGAATTAGTGTTTTATCAATAGTTTCTCCTGCACCCGCTAATGATATATATTTATCAATATTTTTTGATGCAAGTATAGAAACCAGTGAACCTTGGCTATGACCAACTAAAATAATTTTGCTAAAACGTTTATCATTTTTAAAATGATTTACTACTTTTTTAGCATCAGAAACAAAATCACTAAATAAAACACCTTTTTTTAGAAATGCCATGTTTTTAGGATTTACAATTCTTTTATCATAACTAAAAAAAGAGATATTGTGTTTAACAATTTCTTTGCCAAATTGCTCAATCATTTTTGAGGAACCTCCAACTCTGTTAACAGAACCAGAACCATGAATCCAAATAAGTAAAGGCGATTTTTCTTTTATGTAACTTAGCGTTCCTGGTAGTTCAACTCCATCATTTTTAATTAAGATTTCTTCTGATTTTACTTGGGCAAAAGAAATAATAATACTAAAAGAGTATATAATTATAAATGTGATAACTCTAATCATGATTTTTGTTTTTATAAGTTTCTAAAACTTGTTTAGCACTGTTTTCTTTTTGAGTTCCAATCAATAATTTTTTACCATTTTTAAGTTCTAGTTGAATTCCGATATCTCCAGAAATATTAATTGCTGTACCACTTTTTTTATTCCAAAAAGCTCCACCTTTTAAACCCCATCCGCCATATTCAGATATTGGATTGTAAGTTCTAACATAGGCTTTATTAATTTCAGACCATTTAATTAATCGAAAAGATAAATGGAAAGGAAAGAATTGGTAATGAACACCATGTTCATCAATTCTTGTGGTTAGTTTAAAGAAAAAGATTAATGAAAGAGATACAATAATTCCTCCTAAGGTTAATAAAAATTCATTAGTTGTCATACTAGAATTTTTTTCTAAATACTCTTTTGTGATTAATATTATTGGTATAATAACACTAATTCCTAACAATGCAATTAACCAAGTTTGTGTAAAACGCTGCTCTTCTTTAAACACTTTCATAATTATCTGTTTTTATCTCTTTCAAAAACAATTCGAGTAGTGTTTTCAGCAATGTGAACTACTCTCCATCCATTTCTTGCATATTCATTTAAACTATCTTCTAACTTTTGATTGTTATTTGTTAATCTTGGTTTCCAGCTTATAACTTTATACTCTTTCATAATTAATGACTTAAAGTTCCTGTGTTTACTACAGGAGAAGCTTCTTTATCTCCACATAAAATAACTAATAAGTTACTTACCATGGCAGCTTTACGTTCTTCGTCTAATTCAACAATTTCTTTTTTATTTAGTTCTTCTAAAGCCATTTCTACCATTTCTACTGCTCCTTGTACAATTTTATGACGTGCTGCTACAATTGCTGTTGCTTGTTGACGCTTTAACATGGCACTTGCTATTTCTTGCGCATAAGCTAAATAACCTATACGAGCTTCTAAAACTTCGATACCTGCAATTGCTAAACGTTCTTCTAACTCTTTTTCTAAAGCTTCAGAAACTTCATTTACACTTGAGCGTAATGTAATGTCTTCTTCATGACCTTCATCAGCAAAATTGTCGTACGGATACATACTTGCTAATTTACGAACAGCAGCATCGGTTTGCACACGTACAAAGTTTTCGTAGTTATCTACATCAAAAGCAGCTTTATATGTTTCGGTAACTCTCCACACTAAAATGGTAGAAATCATTACAGGGTTTCCTAGTTTATCATTTACTTTTAAACGTTCACTATCAAAATTACTAGCTCTTAATGAGATGGTTTTCTTTTTAAATAAAGGATTTGCCCAATACAGTCCATTCTGCTTCACTGTTCCTACATACTTTCCGAAGAATAATAATACTTTTGACGAATTTGGGTTTACTAAAATAAATCCGAAAGCAAGAATAAGTCCTAAAACTGTTGCTAATAAATACACAGGACTTTCTGTTTTTATACTCATGGCAACGCCTCCTAATACCAATATTAAAACAACGAAAAACATTAAGTATCCGTTTGCTGGTTTGATGATTTTTTCTGATTTCATGTTTTATTTATGTTAAAGTGATATTAAAATGATATCACAAAGATATATGTAATTTTATGTTAAATCCAAATTTTTGAATAAATATTTTTATACTTTAGCGAAAAATTAATAGGAATTTACATATGAAAATCAAGGTTTTATTATTGTTTAGTGCGTTTTTTATAAGTGTTTCATCTATAGCAAATAACGATGATGTTTGGGGCCCAACAGGTCATAGAGCTACAGGTAAAATTGCAGAAAATCATTTAACTAAATCAGCTAAAAAGAAGATAAATAAGTTATTGCAAGGAGAAAGTTTAGCATTTGTTTCTACTTATGCGGATGAAATAAAATCTGACAGAAAAACCTATGGTAAATTTTATACTTGGCATTATGTAAATATGCCTTTAGATTCAAGATATGAAGATGCAAAAAAGAACCCTAAGGGTGATTTAATTACTGGAATTAATGAGTGTGTAAGAATTTTAAAAGACAAAAACAGCTCTGTAAAAGACAAACGTTTTTACTTGAAAATGTTAGTGCATTTAGTAGGTGATATGCATCAGCCAATGCATATTGGTAGATCTGAAGATAAAGGAGGAAACACCATTCAAGTTCAATGGCATGGTAGAGGTTCTAATTTACATAGAGTTTGGGATGAAAACTTAATTGAAAAATGGGGAATGAGCTATGTAGAGTTAGCTGATAACGCAAAGCATTTATCAAAAGAACAAATTAAAGCAATTCAAAAAGGAAGTGTTATCGATTGGATGTACGATACACATAAGTTGACTAAAAAGGTGTATAACTCTGTTGAATCTGGAGAAAAATTACGCTATAAATATTCGTACGATTATTTTCCAATTGTTAGAGAGCAATTGCAAAAAGGTGGTTTACGTTTAGCTAAATTGTTAAATGAAATTTTTTGCTAATTATAAGTAGTATATCAATAAAATTTAAAGTCTTAAAGAGTTTTCTTTAGGACTTTTTTCTTGTTAATGTTTCGTTAATTCAGTTTTTTGAATGTGATAATCACTTAATTTTGAGATAAATATTATAGTAGATGTTTAAAATACGGTTATTAATTTTAGTGCTTTTTATAAGTTTTTCGTGTAAGAATAAAAAGAGTTCTGTAGAAAAAAGCGTAGAAAAAATAAATATTAAAACGTTGAATTATGAGCAGTTAAAACCTCTATTACACAAAGATGATGGTAAAACTTATGTAATTAATTTTTGGGCAACTTGGTGCTTACCTTGTGTAAAAGAATTACCTGCTTTCGAGAAGTTAAACGATGAATATAAAGATAAAAATGTTGAGGTTGTTTTAGTTAGTTTAGATTTTTCAAGACAATTAGAAACAAATTTAATTCCGTTTATAAAAAATAAAAATATACAGTCTAAGGTGCTTCATTTTGAAGATAAAAATGAACAGTTTTGGATTCAAGACATTGCAGAGAATTGGTCAGGATCTATACCTGCAACAATTATTTATAATTCGAAAAAGAGAAAGTTTTATGAGCAATCATTTCATTACAAAACATTAAAAAACGAATTACAAACCTTTTTAAACTAATTAATTATGAAGATTTTAAAAACACTATCACTATTCGTATTAGTAGCAGTTATTTCAGCATTTACGATAAATACCTCGAAAGGATATAAAGTAGGTGATACAGCATCAGACTTTAAACTTAAAAACATTGATGATACAATGGTTTCTTTAGCAGATTTTAAAGAAGCTAAAGGTTTTATTGTAGTGTTTACCTGTAACATGTGCCCGTATTCGGTTGCTAACGAAGACCGATTAATAGCGTTAGATAAAAAGTATAAACAAAAAGGATATCCTGTAATAGCAATAAATCCTAATGACCCAAAAGTATCTAAAGGAGATAGTTTTGAAGGAATGAAAATAAGAGCAAAAGAAAAAGGATTTACATTTCCGTATTTGTTTGATGAAGGACAGAAAGTATATCCGATGTACGGAGCTACAAAAACACCACACGTATATATTTTAAATAAAGAAAATAACAAATTAGTGGTAGCATATATTGGAGCTATTGATGATTCTTCTCGTGATGAAAATAGTGTGTCAGAACGTTTTGTTGAAGATGCAGTAGCATCTTTATTAAAAGGAGAAAAGCCATCAAAAAATAACACACGGGCTATAGGTTGTTCTATAAAAGATAAAAGAAATTTGAAGTAATTTACTTTTCATCATCAAAAAAGCTCAAGTTTTTATTTAAAACTTGGGCTTTTTTATAATTTTTCGCTAACGTGTTTGTGTATGGTTAGTGGCGTGTTTAAGCACCTAATTTAGCAAATAAAAACCGAATAGAAAATCCGCGAGGATTTTCGTAAGTAGGCGAAAACCAGCCATTAATTATACACGGTGTTGGCACACGTAATTTTTTAGTGAACATCAATTCCGTCAAAATTAATTTCGCTAATTACTAAATCAGTATATTTTTCACCTTCGTACGATTCTAATATTTCAAACGTTAGAACTAAATCTTGGTTTTCTATAGTTGACTGTATTGGTTCAATTTCAAATCTTTGAGAAGCTGTAGTGTCATTTAGTTCCAAAATCGCAATTGTCTTATTGTCAATTTTTAATTTTATCTTTTTCGCTCTAGAATTGTTTTTCCAGAGTTCTTTTGTTTTTATATAGCCATTATAAATTACAATGGCATTTATTCTAGGTGATTTGCCTTTAAAATGAAAACTAATAGATTCTCCAATTCCGTTTTGTGATTTTGGAACCCAACCAGTAAATAAGTCAAAGTCGTGTATGTTTTGGTCAGAATAATTCTGCTTGTCGTTTAAAATGCTAGAAGCCGAAATCTTATAAGGACCACCACCACAATACCAACTACAACCAACCCCTTCAGTCATTGGTCCGTAACCCATTTCGAGTGAATCAATTGCTTTTTGGTTATTCAAATTCATTTCAGAATATTCGATTTCGTTTTTAAGATTGTTTATTTGAGAAAGTAAATCAGTTGCTTTTTTCCAATATTCAAATTCCGCTTTTGAGTAATTATTTTCACTTCCTAATTTAGGTTTTAAAGTTTTTAAATTTTGTCCGTTAACGAACGAAATTGAAAACAAAAGCAGGAAGATTAATATATTTCTCATAGATTGTCTCTTATGTGTGCCAACTTTAATGATATGAGTTCGTTTTAATAACTTATATCAGGAGTTAGCGAAGTTAGTAGAAAAAGAGTTAAGAATCAAGTTAAATTACTCAGTAACTTTTAATCGAGCTTGTGCTGTAACTGAGATGTTAGAATAATCGTTGTTTAAGTATTTCAAGTACCCAGTAATTGCAATCATAGCAGCATTGTCGGTTGTGTATTCAAACTTAGGTATATAAGTCGTCCATCCCCAATGTTTTTCTGCAAGTTGTAAACGTTTTCTAATTTCAGAGTTTGCAGAAACTCCACCAGCAATAGCTATGTGTTTTATACCAGTTTGTTTAACGGCATTTTTTAATTTACCCATTAAAATTTCTATAATAGTATATTGTATCGAAGCACAGATATCATAAAGGTTTTCTTTAATAAAATCAGGATTTTCTTTTTCTTGCTTTCTAATAAAATATAAAATAGCAGTTTTTAAACCACTAAAGCTAAATTCTAAATCACCAACTTTTGGTTTTGTAAAAGGAAATGCTTTCGGGTTTCCTAATTGTGCATATTTATCAACTAAAGGTCCTCCAGGGTAAGGTAATCCTAATATTTTCGCAGATTTATCAAAAGCTTCTCCAACAGCATCATCAATTGTTTCACCTAAAATTTCCATTTCAAAATGATTGGTAATTTTTACAATCTGTGTATGTCCGCCACTAATGGTTAAACAAACAAAGGGAAATGGAGGAATTTTGCTGCCTTCTTCTTTAATAAAATGAGCTAAAATATGGGCTTGCATATGATTTACATCAATCAAAGGAATACCTAATCCTAAAGCTAACGATTTAGCGAAAGAAGTACCCACTAACAAAGAACCCATTAAACCTGGTCCGCGAGTAAAAGCAATCGCGTTTAAGTCGTGTTTTGTAATATTTGCTTGTGCTATAGCTTGTTGTACTACAGGTACTATATTCTGTTGATGTGCTCTTGATGCTAATTCTGGAACAACACCACCATATTTAGCGTGTATTTCTTGATTTGCTACAACGTTGCTTAATACTTTTCCGTTGCAAATTACTGAAGCACTTGTATCGTCGCAAGAGCTTTCAATTCCTAAAATGTAAATATTTTTTGTGCTCAATTTATATCCAATTAGATTGCAAAAATATTGATATTGCGTTAGAATTTCGTTAAAATTGATATTTCTTTAAAATAAGGCAACATTTTTGTAGTTTGCTGTTTACATTTGTTAGTTAGTTTATAAAGGGGAAAGAGTATCAAAAAAACAAGAAAAATAATATGGAAAGCACTAAAGTATATATTACTTTTTTTACTCTTGCTTTTTATTTTACTTTCACTACCTGTTGTTCAAACTAAATTAGCAAAGGAAGCTACAACCATATTAAATAAAGAGTTTAACACGAATATCGTTGTTAAAAGAATTGACTTATCATGGTTAGGTAGTGTTCAACTTAAAGAAATTGAAATTCGAGATCATCATAAAGATACTTTAATTTTTGTAAAAAAATTAAGTACCTCAATTTTAAATGTAAAAAGAGTAATTGAGAACCGAGTTGATTTAGGTGAAGCTTCATTAAATGGTGTTCATTTTTATATGAAAACCTATAAAGGCGAAAAAAATGATAACATGTCTATCTTCATAGATAGTTTTGAAGATGGCAAACCTAGAGATAGTTTATCTAATCCATTTGTTTTAGGAAGTGATAAAATTACTTTAAGCAACTTAACTTTTAAGTTATTAGATGAAAATAAGAGTGATCCGCTTCAATTTGCAGCTTATAAAGCAGGAGGAGAGCTAAATGATTTTTCAATTATAGGTCCCGATGTTTCTTTAGATATTAGAAACATGTATTTTACAGAAAATAGAGGGGTTAATGTAACCAATTTGTCTACAGATTTTTCTTACACAAAAAAGCAAATGCTTTTTAAAACTACAACACTCGAAACAAATAATGAGTCAAAAGTTGTTGGAGATATAAAACTTAGTTATAATCGTAAAGACTTAGCAAATTTTAATGATAAAGTTAAAATCGATGCTAGGTTTAAAAAAAGCGCTCTTTCTGTTTCAGATTTAACTAAATTATATAATGAGTTAAGCGGAAATGATGTTTTATACTTTACAGGAAATATAAAAGGAGTACTAAATAATTTTAGTGCTAATAATATTAGGTTACATTCTAAAAAAGGAATGAAAATTATTGGCGATATGGGATTTGTTAATGCCATAAAAACAAGTAGAGGTTTTGTTTTTGATGCCGATTTAGATAATGTAACAGCTAATTACCATCAATTAAAAAGCGTTTTACCAAACCTATTAGGTAAAAGTTTGCCGTCAGAATTTCAGCGATTAGGTAATTTTACAATGAAAGGAATTGTTAGAGTTACTCCAGAGCAAATGGATGCTACTTTGTCTGTTAATTCTGAGATTGGAACTACAATTTCTGACCTTCAACTTACCAATATTGATAATATTGATGAAGCTACTTATGTTGGTGAAGTAGAGTTTAAAGACTTCGATTTAGGTGTATTTACAAACGATCCAATTTTAGGGAAAATCTCACTAAAAGCCGATGTTAATGGTAGCGGTTTTAATGTAGATAATATCAATACAATTATTATTGGTAAGGTAAGTGCATTAACTTTTAATGAGTATAAATATAAAGACTTAAACGTAAATGGTCAGTTTCAAAATAAGAAATTTGATGGTTTGTTAAGTGCTCGAGACGATAATTTTAAATTAAAGTTTGAAGGATTAGCTGACTTTTCATCAGCAATTAATAAGTTCGATTTTGTTGCGAATATTGATAAAATAGATTTAAAAAAAACAAACTTATTTGTTCGTGATAGTATTGCAGAATTAAAAGGAAAAATAAATTTAAATATTTCAGGAAATACTTTCGATGATATAGTTGGTAAAGCAACGTTTAAAAACTTAGTATATAAAAACCAAAAACAAAGCTATGCTTTTAAAAGGTTTGAAGTAAACTCATCTGTAAAAGACAGCATTAAAACAATTAAAGTAGATTCTGAAGATATTGTAAAAGGAGAGTTAAAAGGTAAGTTTTCTTTCGATGAGCTCGTTCCAATTACTCAAAATGCATTAGGTAGTGTATATACAAATTACCAACCACACGAAGTAACTCCAAATCAATTTTTAGATTTCGATTTCACAATTTATAATCAAATTATTGATGTGTTTTTACCAAAGATTTCTATTGGTAAAAACACAAAATTAAAAGGGAGGATAAACTCTGATAAAAATTCTGTAAAGTTAACATTTTCATCACCAGAAATTGATGCTTATAAAAATGTTATTGAAAATGTAGTATTAAGGTTAGATAATAAAAATCCATTATACAACACGCATTTAACAGCAGGTAAAATAAATACGAAGTATTATAATATTGAAAAACTAAATTTATTAAACCGTACTAAAAACGACACACTGTTTTTTAAATCGGTTTTTAAAGGAGGAAAAAATTATTCAGAAAGTTTTAACCTAGATTTTTTCTATACGATAGATGAATTACAAAATTCTGTAGTTGGAATTCAGAAATCAACTTTTAACTACAAAGGGTTTGACTGGATGGTGAATCCTAAAAACGATTCGAATAATAAAGTTGCTTTTAATTTAAAGAAAAATAATTTTAATATAAGTCCATTTGTTTTTAAGTCAGGCGACCAAAAAATAGAATTTAAAGGTGTTGTTAGAGATAGTACTTATAAAGATATTCAAGCTAATTTTGAAAAAGTAAAATTGGCAAGTTTTTTACCGCCAATAGATAGTTTAAAGCTAAACGGAAATTTAAACGGAATTATAGATTTTAAGCAAGAAAAAGAAAAGTTAGCTCCAAAAGGAAATTTATTAATCGAAAATTTTAAAATAAACGATTTACCTCAAGGTAATTTAGCTTTAAATGTTACAGGAGATAATTCATATGAAAAATTTAGAGTAAATCTTTCATTAGCTAATGAGAGAGCTAAGAATATTTCGGCAGTTGGAGGAGTTGATTTTTCAAAAAAAAGACCTACAATCGATTTAGATGTGTTTTTAAAAGAATACGAAATAACAGCATTTAGTCCGTTAGGAGAAGAAGTTTTAAATAAACTTAGAGGTAAAGTAACGGGGAATTTTACAGCAAAAGGATTTTTAGGCAATCCAGATTTTCAAGGAATATTAAATTTTGAAGATGCAGGTTTAACGTTTCCGTATTTAAATGTCGATTTTAATTTAAAAGGAAACACAAGTGTTGTTTTAGATAAACAGCAATTTAAACTAAATAATATTTTATTAGAAGATACCAAGCATCAAACGCAAGGAACATTATCAGGTTATATAGCGCATCAAAACTTTAAAGATTGGTTTTTAGATTTAAAAATAGATACCAAAAATTTATTGGTGTTAGATACTCAAGAAGATGAAGAAGTTCAATATTATGGAACAGGGTTTTTAGATGGAGATGCTAAAATAAGTGGATTAACAAGTAATCTTTTCATTCGAGTAAACGGAAAAACAAATAAAGGAACCAAATTCGTAATTCCTTTAAGTGATGTAAAAACAATTGATAATTATAAATTAATACGTTTTAAGACAGGGAAACCTGAAGAAGATAATAAGAGCAAGTCGGTTAAAGACGTTAAAGGTTTAGAGTTAGAAATAAATTTAGATGTAACTAAAGATGCTGTAGCTCAAGTTGTAATAGATAAAGTTTCAGGAAGCGAGTTAAAAGGTAGCGGAGAAGGAAATTTAAGAATAGATATAAACACACTTGGTAAATTTAACATGTTTGGTAATTTTAAAATTGATAACGGATTGTACAATTTTAAATACGCAGGTATTTCAAAACCATTTACTGTTCAAAAAGGAGGAACTATTTCTTGGGATGGTGATCCTTACAAAGCAGAATTAGATTTAACAGCGATTTATAAAACAAAAGCAAACCCTGCTCAATTATTAGACAATATAAATTCAAACAGAAAAATACCAATAGATTTATATACTAAAATAACAGGTGGATTATTCGATTCAAAACAAGAGTTTGATATAAAAATTCCTAATGCAAACTCAACAGTAGCATCAGAATTAGATTTTATTTTAAATAGAAATGATTTAAATACAAAAATGCAGCATTTCTCATTTTTGTTAGCTTTTGGTACTTTTTATAATGAAGAGACAATTGGTAATAGTGCAGCATCTGGTTTAACAGGTACAGCGTCTGAAATTGCTTCAAGTATTTTAACAAATATGCTAAATTCTAAAGGAAGCAAGTTTCAGTTAGGTTTAGGATATACACAAGGAGATAGAAGTGATGTAGATGATTTAGATTCTGATGATCAGGTAGATGTTTCTTTTTCTACCCAGTTTGGAGATCGAGTTTTAGTAAACGGAAAAGTTGGAGTTCCGGTAGGAGCAAACACGCAAACAAGTGTGGTTGGTGAAGTGAAAGTTGAGGTGCTTTTAAACGAAGAAGGAAATTTAAGAGCAAATGTTTTTAACCGTCAAAACGAAATACAAACTTCAACAGAAGAAGAAGGATATACACAAGGTGTCGGTATTTCTTATCAAGTAAATTTTAATAACTTATCTGATTTAAGTAAAAAAATAGGGCTGAAAAAGAAGAAAAAAGAAAGTAAAAAAGACACTGTTAAAGCTAAAAAAAACAAACTAATAAAGTTCAAATCTAAAAACGAGAAGAAAGAATAACCAAACTAATATGAACAGAACAAATAAAGATTACTTAGTAATTGCGTTAAAAGGAATTGCTATGGGAGCTGCCGATGTTGTTCCTGGAGTTTCAGGAGGAACAATAGCATTTATTTCAGGAATTTATGAAGAGTTGTTAGGCTCTATAAGTAATGTAAATTTAGATCTTTTTAAAACTTTAAAAAAAGAAGGGTTTAAAGTCGCTTGGAAACAATTAAACGGTAATTTTTTAGCATCTCTTTTTGTTGGAATTTTTGTAAGTATTGTTTCTTTAGCAAAAATCATTTCTTGGTTATTGGTGCATCATCCAATATTATTGTGGTCGTTTTTCTTCGGATTGGTTTTAGCAAGTGTTATTTATATAGCGAAACAAGTTACAAAGTGGAATCCACTTTCCTTTATTTTATTAATTTCAGGGGCGGTTTTAGCATATTATATAACAACATTAAACCCATTAATTTCTGAAAACGCATCTCAGTTGTTTATGTTTTTAGCAGGAGCAATAGCAATTTGTGCTATGATTTTACCAGGTATTTCAGGATCATTTATTTTAGTGCTTTTAGGAGCATACAAACCCTTATTAGCAGCAATTAATAATAGAGATTTTACAACAATAGCCGCTGTTGGTTTAGGAGCAATTGTAGGGTTATTATCTTTTTCTAGAGTTTTAAAATTTCTTTTTAAGCACTATAAAAACTATACCTTAGTAGTGTTAGCAGGTTTTGTAATAGGTTCTTTAAATAAAATTTGGCCATGGAAAAAAGTACTAACCTATCGTACAAACTCTCACGGAGAGCAAGTTCCGTTTAATGAATTGTCGGTATCTCCTTTTTCTTTCGACGGAAATCCACAATTATTATATGCAGTAATATTAGCAGTTATAGGATTTAGCTTAATTTTATTATTAGAAAAATTAGCTGTTAAAAAATAACAGAAATAAGTACCTTAGTCTTTCTAATCAAACAACATGTATAAGCAGCGTACACTATTGCAAAAAGCGAATCTTTTTTTAAAAGGATTGGCAATGGGAGGAGCAAACAAAGTTCCAGGAGTTTCTGGAGGAATGGTTGCTTTTGTAATGGGTTTTTACGAAGAACTTATATTTACATTTCAAAGAATAAATAAAAAAGCATTTAAACTACTTTTAAAAGGAAAGTTTAAAAGCTTTGTTGCATACACAAACCTATCGTTTTTATCAGTGGTTATGTTGGGTAGTATGTTTAGTTACTTTAGTATTTCTCTAATTTTAGATTATTTTTTAAAAAATTACGAGCTATATGTTTGGGCGTGGTTTTTCGGAATGATAATCGGATCTATTTATTATATATCTAAAGATTTTGGAGATTGGAAACTTAAAAATATTATCGCTTTAATTATTGGTGCTTCAGTTGGAATTGCTATTAGTTTTATGACGCCAGCTAAAGAAAATGATAATCTTTGGTTTGTTTTTATTTGCGGAATCATTGGTGTTTCTGGTATGACATTACCGGGACTTTCAGGGTCTTTTATCTTAATTTTATTAGGCAATTACGTGTTGCTTTTAGTAGATAGTGTTAACGCTTTTGGAAGCGTAATTACGAGTTTAATTTCTGGTGATTTTGACGTGCTAAAAGATCAAGCAAAGGTAAGATACTTAAAAATAATTGCGGTTTTTACAGCAGGTTCAGCTTTTGGATTGGTATCAATATCTCATGTTTTAGGGTATGTTTTAAAAAGATGGCATCAAATAGTAACCGCTATTATTATTGGTTTTATAACCGGTTCTTTAGGAATTGTATGGCCTTGGAAGAAAACAATTTTTAAAACGGAGGGAACTAATTTTTTGCTCGATCAAAAAGGAAATAAAATTGTAGAAAATTACCAACGTTTTATTCCAGATTTTTACACAAAAGAAACCTGGATTTCGATAGGTTTTATAATATTAGGTGTTCTTTTAATTTTAATTATTGATTTTTATGGAAAAAGAAAAAAATAAAGCACTCTTTGCTTTAGTTGGTAAAAATATTTCCTATTCATTTTCAAGAGGATATTTTACAAATAAATTTCAAGAATTGAATTTAGAAAATCATGAATATATTAATTTTGATATTCAGGATATAAAAGAACTTCCTAAAAAAATGAAAGAGAATAAAAAGGTTTTAAAAGGATTAAATGTTACTATTCCTTATAAATTAGAAGTGTTTAATTATTTAGATAAAATTGATAAAAAAGCATTAAAAATAGGTGCAGTAAACACCATAAAAATTACTAAAAAAGGAAAATTAAAAGGTTTTAATACCGATGTGTATGGTTTTAAAAAATCATTACAACCATTATTAAAAAAACATCATAAAAAAGCCTTAGTTTTAGGTACAGGTGGTGCATCAAAAGCTGTTGCTTTTGCACTTGATAAATTAGGGATTCAATATAAATTTGTATCGAGAAATCCAGAAGGTAAAAAACAAATTTCTTATCAACAATTAACTCAAGAAACAATAAATAATCATCATTTAATTATTAATTGTACTCCGTTGGGCACGCATCCAAATATTAATGCTTGTCCCGACATTCCGTATAAAAATTTAACAGATAAACATTTGTTATACGACTTAATTTATAATCCTTCAGAAACTACTTTTTTAAGAAAAGGAAAAGAAAAAGGAGCAAGTATAAAAAACGGATTAGAAATGCTAGAGCAACAAGCCGAAAAAGCTTGGAGAATTTGGAGTAAGTAATTAAGAATATTGCTCTAAAATAAACTTTGGTATTTTATAAGAATCCGTATCTTTATAATCTAAATTAATGGAACTTAAACATTGTATATATGTTAGAAAATAACGAAGAAAAATCACAACAACCTACTATTGAAGAAAGTACAAGTGTAAATGCTGCAACAGAAAATGCCGTAAATGAAGTTGAAAATGAAGTAGCAAATGAAGCTGAAAAAGCAGAAGAAAAGCATGAAATAAAAATGCTAGATTACGCTTCAATGGAACTAGATAGTTTGGTTGATGAATTAAGTAAATTGTTAAAAGGCTACCCTGTTCAACAATTGAAATCAAATGTAGAAGCGCTTAAAAGTGCATTTAATAGCAAGTTTGGAGCGTTGTTAGCAGAAAAAAAAGCAGCCTTTTTAGCAGATGGAGGTAATTCAATCGATTTTCAATTTTCTAGCCCAGTAAAATCAGAATACAATAAATTATTAGGAGAATATAAATCTAAACGAGATGCATATTATTCGCAGTTAGAAAGTCAGTTAAAAGACAATTTAGAAAAACGAAATAATTTAATTGATGAATTAAAAGCGTTAATTACAAATGCTGATCCTAAAACAATGTATAATGAATTTCAAGCAATTCAAAAACGTTGGAAATTAATAGGAGCAGTGCCAAAAACAAAGTACAATGATACATGGAAAATTTACCATCATCATGTAGAGCGTTTTTACGATTTATTACACTTAAACAAAGATTTTAGAGAACTTGATTTTAAACACAATTTAGAAGAGAAATTAAAATTAATAGCAAGAGCAGAAGCTTTAAACGAAGTAGCCGATGTTAATGTAGCTTTTAAAGATTTACAAGAACTTCACCGTATGTGGAAAGAAGAAGTTGGTCCTGTAGGTAAAGAGCACAGAGAAGAAGTTTGGGGTAAGTTTAGTGAAGCAACTAAGAAAATTCACGACAAGCGTCACCAGTATTTTAAAGAATTAAAATCTAAGTATCAAGAAATGATTGATGCTAAATTAGAAGTTGTTGCAGAAATTAATGCCTACGATACTTCTAATAATAAAACACACAACGATTGGCAAAAAAGTATTATTGCTATCGAGGCAATGCGAAAAAAATATTTCGATTTAGGTAAGCTTCCATATAGTAAAAGCGAATCTGTGTGGCAACAGTTTAAGGCTGCTACCAAGAAATTTAATACAGCCAAAAATACTTTTTATAAGTTCGAAAAAGGTGCTCAGAATGAGAATTTAAAAAAGAAAATAGCTTTAGTTGAATTAGCAGAAAGCATTAAAGATAGCGAAGATTGGAACGAGGCTACTAATACAATGAAGCGCATACAATCTGATTGGAAAAAAATTGGGCATGTGCCAAGAAAATTTTCTGATGATATTTGGAAACGTTTTAAAAATGCTTGTAACTTTTATTTTGACAGATTACACGCTCAGAAAAACGAACAGAATAAAGAACAATTAGCTGTTGTAGAAACTAAGAAAGAATTCATCGAAGAAATTAAAGCTAGCGAAAGTTTTACTTTAGATAATGTAAAAGAAGCAATTTTAAAGTGGAGAGAGTTAGGTTCTTTACCAAGAAATGCACGTCATTTAGATGAAAAATTTAATAAAGCAATTGATGCTCATTTGGGAGGACTAAACATGAGTAGAGCTGATATTGAAATGATGAAGTTTAAAAACGTTGTTGATACTGCTTTAGCTCAAGAAGACTACAGAAAGCTTGATGGAGAACAATACTTTATTCGTAAAAAGATTGATGAAACTGTTCGTGAGATGCAACAATTAGAAAACAATTTAAGTTTTATATCTAATGCTACTGCAGATAATCCTTTGGTACAAAATGTTCGTAAAGGAATTCAAGATTTCAAAGATCAATTAGATGTTTGGCAAGCAAAACTAGAATATGTAAAGAAATTAGATTATTAAGCTGATTTTTTTAAGAGAATAAATAAAAAGCTCGGTATAACTTAGACTGAACCCAAAAGTTTAGACAAATTTATAATTAATTTTGATAATACAGAG
>JAHDHE010000092.1 GCA_020631475.1 Tenacibaculum sp.
ATAAAAGATACTACTATAGTTCCTGAATTAGAATTTACATTAATTGTAAATTTCCCATCAAAATCCGAAGCAACTCCATTAGAAGTTCCTTTTACCACAATACTAGCACTTGGCAATGGTTCTCCCATTTCGTCAACTACTATACCGGTAAGTTTAGTTTGTCCTAAAACTGTAGCTGTTACAAAGAACAAAGCTACAAGTAAAACATTTTTAAAATTTCTCATTGTTTAATTTGATTGTTATTAAATGCGAGAGCAAAGGTCTTGCTTTTACCTGTTGCTAATATTAACTTAATGTTAAGTTTTTTAACATTGAATTAACATAGTTACTTTTAAAAAAAACAAATTAAGCTACTGTATCTTAGTGTTTAAGTAACTTATTAGCAAGTTCTTTCCCTAATTCAACACCAAACTGGTCGTATGAATATATATTCCACAAAACTCCTTGAGTAAATATTTTATGCTCATACGTAGAAATTAACATTCCTAATGTTTTTGGAGTTAATTTTTCAAAGAGAATTGAATTACTTGGTCTATTACCTTTAAATATTTTATAAGGAAGTAATGTACTTATATCTTCCTTTTTATTATTCAATTTCAATTCTAAATGTACTTCTTCTTTTGTTTTTCCAAAAGCAAGAGCTTCCATCTGCGCATAATAATTTGCCATCAGTTTTTCATGATGAACTACCATACCGTGTAAAGATTCTTTATAGCCAATAAAATCTGATGGAATTAATTTTGTTCCTTGATGCACTAATTGCATAAAAGCATGTTGCATATTAACTCCTGTACTACCCCAAATAATTGTTCCGGTTTGGTAGTTTACTTCTTCGCCATTTCTATCTACTCCTTTACCATTACTTTCCATAACTGCTTGCTGTAAGTATGCTGGTAATTTTGATAAATATTGGTTATATGGTAAAACAACTTCAGTCTCGCTTTCATAGAAATTGTTATACCAAATGCTCAATAAAGCCAAAACAACTGGGATATTTTCATCAAAATCAGCTGTTTTAAAATGTGTGTCAATTTCATAAGCGCCATCCAATAATTTCCTAAAATTATCAAAACCTACTGATAAGCTTATTGACAAACCAACTGATGACCATAAAGAAAATCTTCCTCCAACCCAATTCCACATTGGAAAGATATTTTTTTTATCAATTCCAAAGTTTATAGCCTCTTCCGCGTTAGAAGATACAGCTACAAAATGTTTGGACACATCAAATACTGTTGCTGAATTTAAAAACCAATCTCTTATCGTATTAGCATTTGTAATAGTTTCTTGAGTAGTAAATGTTTTTGATACTATTATAAATAATGTAGTTTCTGCGTTTAATTTTTTCAATACCTCAGACACATGATCTCCATCTACATTGGATACAAAATGAGTATTTAGTTTGTTTTTATAGAATTGTAAAGCCTCTACAGCCATATCGGGACCTAGATCTGATCCTCCAACTCCTATATTAACAACATCTGTAATTGACTTTCCTGTAAAACCTTTCCATTTTCCTGAAATGACTTTATTGCTAAAAGACTTTACTTTTCGTAAACCAGTTTGTATTTGTGGTTTTACATCTTTATCATCAACAAGTATAGGTTCTTCTGAATTATTTCTTAAAGCAGTATGTAAAACTGCTCGATCTTCAATTGCATTAATTTTATCTCCAGAAAAGTATTTATTAATTGCATCTTTTAAATCAACTTCATTTGCCAATTCTATTAATAAATCGATTGTTTTTTGATTTATTAAGTTTTTAGAATAATCTAATGCTAACCCGGAGTATTCTATTGAAAAATTATTTTTTCTTTTCTTGTTATTTCTAAACAAGTCTTTTAAATCAAAATCTTTAGCTTCATTAAAATGGTCGTTTAATTTTTTCCAAGCTGTAGTTGTAGTTGGATTGATGTTTTTTAAAGGCATAATTTAATGTGTAGCTAATATTTCTTTTTCAACAAAAACAGGAATTTCCTTTTTAGGAAACTGAATACTATCTAACTGCTTTTTTAAAGGTTTAATAAACTCTAAATATTTAGGTTTAATTTTTGGATCTAATGGTTCAGCAGCAGGTAATTTTTCTCTAAACGGATCTACCTGCCTTCCGTTTTTCCAAAAACGATAACAAACATGTGGCCCACTAGTACTTCCTGTCATTCCAACCCAACCAATAATATCACCTTGCTTTACATAATCTCCCACTCTTACTTTACGTCGTTTCATATGTAAATACTGAGTAGAGTACGTACTATTATGTTTTACTTTTACGTAATTACCATTACCTCCTCTACGAGCAGATTCTACAACAGTTCCACTAGCGGTCGTCATAATTTCGGTTCCATATCTTGCTGCAAAATCTGTTCCTCTATGTGCTTTTATTCTGTTTCCGTAATGCTTAATTCTTCTTCTTAAATTATATCTCGATGAAACTCTATATTGAAATTTAATTGGTGATTTTAAAAAAGCTCTTCGAAGCATATTACCTTCTTCATCATAATATTCTGGAATTCCTTTTATAGAATCCCCTACAAATTTATAAGCATGTAAATCTTCTCCTTTGTGTTTAAAAACTGCCGCTTTAACTTCTCCGTATCCTACAAAAGTGGTATCGTTTATAAATTTTTCTTCGTAAATTAACTTAAACTCATCACCTTTTTGAAGTCTGTAAAAATCTAATGTCCAAGCATAAATATCAGCAACTGTGTTGGTTAGTATTGGTTTTAAACCTAAACTATCCATTGTTACAGATAGATTAGAGTAAATTTTACCTGCTATTTCTTTTTCGACAGTTTTAACTTTTTTCTTGACTTTATATGCTGATATGATTGAATCTTTAAAATTGATTACAGTTGCATCAACTTTATTATGCTTATAAATAAACACTTGAGCTTTTTCTAATGAATCTTTAGAGGCTAAAATAGTGTAAGCTTTACCTGATCGCACTCGCCTTACATCGAAAGTGTCTTTAATTTTTGTAGCTATCTCATTAATTTTAGGATACATTACATGATGACGATCTAAAATAACTCCAAAACTTTCTCCGTTTTTTATAGTATCTTTAATTACATTATAATTATCTAAATTATACCCAAAAATAAAAATTGGTTTAGGTTTTTCAACTTCTACAATAACAGGTATGGGGTCCTTTTTTTCTTCTTTACAAGAAAAAAACAAGCAAAAAACGAATAAAAGGAAAATGTATTTTTTCAAAGAAAAGCTGTTTAAAATTGAGTGTGTCAGCAAAAATACAAATAAAAACTATTGTTTTTTACACTTTAACAATATGTAAACAACTCGATGTTTAATTATCAATCACTATTTCAAAAGGATTTGCTAAACCTTTATAGGCATCTAATTCTGCACGAAGAGACCCTACTGATAAAGAAGCTTTCATTTTAATTGGAATTTTATTATCATCGGCAGTAATCCAAACTGTAACACTTTCTTGTGCTTTAAAAACTCTTCCTGCTTGTACAATTGGTCTAAATTTTTGTGT
>JAHDHE010000093.1 GCA_020631475.1 Tenacibaculum sp.
AGTTAATGGGTGGAGAACCAGATTTAATTGCTGAAGGATTTGGATATACAAAAATATTACTTGGAGGAAACATAACTGTTATGTTATTGTTTTTAATCAATGCAATTTTTAGAGGAGCAGGAAATGCTTCGATAGCTATGTGGACATTGATTTTATCAAACGGATTAAATATTATTTTAGATCCTATTTTTATTTTTGGTTTAGGTCCAATTCCTGCTTATGGAGTTGAAGGAGCAGCAATTGCTACCACAATTGGTAGAGGTACAGCAGTAGTTTCGCAATTATTAGTGCTATTTTTTGGAGCAGGAAAAATTAAAATTGCAGTTAGAGATTTAGTAATTAGAGTGTCGATAATGATTAATCTAATTAAAGTTTCTTTAGGTGGTATTGGTCAGTTTTTAATTGGTACTTCTAGCTGGGTATTTTTAATGCGTATCATATCAGAATTTGGTAGCGAAGTGTTAGCAGGTTATACCATTGCTATTCGTATTATGATGTTTACATTAATGCCTGCGTGGGGTATGAGTAATGCAGCAGCTACTTTGGTTGGACAAAACTTAGGGGCTAACCAATCAGACAGAGCAGAGAAGTCAGTTTGGATAACAAGTAAGTATTGTGCCTATTTTATGGGATTTGTTTCTTTAATCTATATGTTTTTTGCGCCCACTTTTTTAGGTTGGTTTTCAGATAACAAAGAAGTGGTAGAAAACGGTGCATTATGTTTGCAAATTATAGCAGCTGGCTATATCGCTTATGCATATGGAATGGTAGTAATACAATCGTTTAATGGTTCGGGAGATACAAAAACACCAACGTATATTAATTTTGTGTGTTTTTGGTTATTTCAGTTGCCTTTTGCATATATAATGGCAATAACTTTAGGTTATGGACCTGTAGGTGTATTTTTAGCAATTACCTTAGCAGAAATATTAATAGCTGTCATAGGAATTTGGCTATTTAAAAAAGGAAAATGGAAAACTGTTAAGGTCTAAATAGAATTAGTAAATTAGCTACTATTATAAAAGATTTATGAAACTAGATATATTAGCGTTTGGTGCACATCCTGATGATGTTGAGTTAGGTTGTGCTGCAACTATTGCAAAAGAAATTTCTTTAGGAAAAAAAGTAGGAATTATTGATTTAACTCGTGGAGAGTTAGGTACACGAGGTTCAGCAGCGTTAAGAGATAAAGAAGCTGCAAAGGCTGCGGAAATTTTAGGAGTGTCTGTTCGAGAAAATTTAGGTTTTGCTGATGGGTTTTTTAAAAATGATAAAGAGCATCAATTAGAAATTATAAAAATGATTCGGAAATATCAACCAGAAATTGTGTTGTGTAATGCGATTGATGATCGTCATATTGACCATCCAAAAGGAAGTAATTTAGTATCTGATGCTTGTTTTTTAAGTGGTTTAGTTAAAATAGCTACTAAATTAGATGGTGTTCAGCAAGAAAAATGGAGACCTAAGCAAGTGTATCATTATATTCAATGGAAAAATATAGAGCCAGATTTTGTAGTAGATGTAACTGGTTTTATGAATAAAAAAGTAGCATCTGTTTTAGCATACTCATCTCAGTTCTTTAATCCAGAAAGTAAAGAGCCAGAAACACCAATAACAAGTAAAAATTTTACTGATAGCATAGAATATCGAGCAAGAGATTTAGGAAGATTAATAAATGTTGATTTTGCAGAAGGCTTTACGTCAGAACGTTATGTGGCAGTGGAAAATTTAAGTAAATTAATTTAAAAAAATATTTTGCAGATATTAAAATCTGTCTTATATTTGCACCCGCAAGTTACATGGTGGTTGTAGCTCAGTTGGTTAGAGCATCGGTTTGTGGTACCGAGGGTCGTGGGTTCGAATCCCATCTTCCACCCAAAAAGCAAAAGCTTTCTCAATTTTGAGAAAGCTTTTTTTGTATAAAAAAAACTTCTCGATTTATTTACGAGAAGTTTTTTTCATTTCTAACCATTCATTGTATTTATCTTTATGTTTAAAGCGATTGTGACTCCATAAATAATACTCTGGTTGTGCTTTAATGTTTCTTTCGGTTATTTCTAAATACTTATCGGTAATTTGATAATCTTCAAAATCTTTAGGGCTATCAGTTATCAATTCAAATTCAGTTTCAAAATAACCTCTTTTAATTTTCTTTACGGTATAATTAACTACAGTTAAATCGTATTTTTTAGCAAGCATTTCTGCACCTGTATGAATAGGAACTTTAACGCCTAAAAAATTAGACCAATAATGTGTTTTTCCTACTCTAGGAGATTGATCGCTTAATAAAATATATAAACCCTGAACTTTGTTTATATAATTTTTATGAATTCCTTTTACGGTCTCGGTGGTTTTGTAGCCAGTAATACCGAATTTTGATCTTGAAGACTTAACTGTTTTTTCGAAATATTTATTTTTCAATTTTGTATATGCACCAAAAATTTTAATATCTAATACTAAAGGTAAGCTAAAAGACCATTCCCAATTTGCTTGGTGTGCTCCAACCAGAGCAATACTTTTTCCTTGTTTAGAGAGTTCATTAATTAGTTCAGGATTTTTATAGGTATAGCGTTTAAGAATTTCTTTTTCTGAAATGGTAAAAGATTTAATGCTCTCAAAAATTAAATCAACAAAATGTTTGAAGAATTTTTTTTGTATTTTTTGTATTTCTTTATCACTTTTTTCTGGAAAAACCATAGTTAAGTTTTTTTCAACAACTTTTTTTCTATAGCCAATAATATGAAACATTATAAAGAAGAAAAAGTCAGAAAAAACGTATAGTATTCTCATTGGCAACCTTGAAATTAGCCAGATGATTGGGTAAATAATTGCGAAAGTTAAAAAATTCATATTTTAAATTTAAAATGCAAATATCGTATTAAATTGTTAATGATTTACTTTATTAACTTTTGATTATGTTTGTGGATATTTAAAAAATTATGAGTCAGATTATTTTAATAATTATAGTAGCGAATGTTTTAGTTTCTTACAAAGGTTTTAACGATGCTATTTTTTTTGATCGCTATAAATTTCAGGTTCAAAGAATTCTAGGAGGAGATAAGTTAAGAATGTTAACTTCAGGTTTTTTACATGCAGATTGGATTCATTTAGGATTTAATATGTATGCCTTGTATTTGTTTGGTAAAGTTGTGGTGTCAAGCTTTGGAACTACAAATTTCTTGTTAATTTATTTTGGTAGTTTACTAGCAGGTAGTATGTATTCTTTATATCAGCATAAAAACGAATCTTATTACAGTGCAATTGGAGCATCAGGAGCAGTTTCGGGGATCGTTTTTTCTGCAATTATGTTATACCCAGAAATGGAATTAATTATGTTACCTATTCCAGTTCCTTTACCTGGATATATTTTTGGAATTGGGTATTTATTATATTCTATATATGGAATGAAAAAGCAGTTAGGTAATGTTGGTCACTCAGCCCATTTAGGAGGAGCAAT
>JAHDHE010000094.1 GCA_020631475.1 Tenacibaculum sp.
GTTCTAACAAATGATAATGCAATCCAATCTACCTCTTGTTTTAAAGCAAAAACAGCATCTTTTTTATCTTTATCTGTTAAAGCTGGTAAAGAAATATTTGTGTTTGGTAAATTAACTCCTTTTTTAGATTTTAAAGCACCTCCAACAATTACTTTCGTAATAACTTCTTTCTCTTTATCTGTAGAAACTACTTCAAATTGTAATTTACCATCATCAACTAAAATTTGTTCTCCAGCTTTTACATCTTTAGGAAAACGCTGATAAGTCATAAAAGCTTTCTTATTTGTACCTTCACACTCTTCAGTAGTGAATTTAAAAACATCTCCAGCTTTCAGTAACACATTTTCTTTCATTACACCAACCCTAAGTTTTGGACCTTGTAAATCAGCTAAAACCGCCACATTATAACCTCTTTCAGCATTAATTTCTCTAATTTGTCGAATACGTTCTTTAACAACATTATAATCGGCGTGGGAAAAATTAATTCGAAAAACATTTACACCTGCTGCAGCCATATCTGCTAAAATTTCTTTTGTATTCGTTGCTGGTCCTAATGTGGCTACAATTTTTGTTTTTTTGTTATGTGGCATAGTTAAAAAATTAAAAATTCTTTCGATTTTAAAGATTCTACCTCTATTTTATAAGAGGTAATAATTTGTGGGATTTTATTTATTTTTTCTATCGTTTTAACGATATAATCATAATCAAAGTCACCTTCTATTTTTAGAAAAAAATCAACTTTTTTCTTTTCAGGAACTAAATTCGTTACAGAATCACTCTCGGTAAAAAGACCTGTTGATATTGTTTTATTTGTTGATTTATATTTGTTGGATATTAAATACCAATCGTAATCAAGTTCAGTATTTATATATTCATAAACTGCATACGATGATTTATTGTTTTTATTGGTAAAATCTAAATCGTAAGTAGCTTTACGAAACTTTACTTGTAAATATAGGTTTAATAAATATGCTAATTTATAATCACTAAGTACCGTATGAATACCTAATAAGGTATAATTATCATCAGAAAATTCATCAATATTCAACGCATAAACCGACATAAAACAACAAATTTGTTTTTGCTAAATTAGTGAATGTATCTAAAATATAATGTGAAAATAACGAAAACGTTTTCGCCTTTATGTTAAGAATCTTGCATTTGACTTTGCATTGCGTAGTACACTCTTTTAGCAGCAATTTCTTCTGCTTTTTTCTTTGATGTTGCTCTTCCTTTACCTATAATGCTTCCATCTATACTAACTCTAACACTAAAATGCCTTTTATTTTGATTGCCAGAATCTTCGTACGATTCAAACTTGTATTTCTTTTTGTTTTTCTGACACCACTCTATAACATATCCTTTGTAACTAGATATTTTACCTTCTAATCTTTCGATATCTACATAAGGTAACACTACTTGTTCATATATAAACTGATCGCAATAGTTATAACCTCTATCTAAATAAATAGCACCTATAAGTGCTTCAAAAATATTGCCGTAAATATTATTACTTATATGATCTTGAGAAATGTTACTTTTTACAAAACGAAATAAATCTAAATCTTTACCTAAAGCGTTTAAATGTTCTCTACTTACAACTTTAGATCTCATTTGAGTTAAATACCCTTCATCTCCTCCTGGAACTTTCTTGTATAAGTATGAAGCTATTACAGTACCTAAAATAGCATCTCCTAAAAACTCTAATCGTTCATAATTAATGGGATGCCCTTTACTATCTACTAGTTTTAAAGATCTATGTGTAAATGCTTTTTTGTAATGAGATAACTTAATTGGTTTAAAATTAAGCAAATCTTTTAATTCGTAGAAAAAGTTTTCATCCTCTTTATTTTGGGGTCTAACTATTCTTCGAAGAAAATTCATAAAAGATTAATCTAATTTTCTAAAGGCAACACAAGCATTATGACCACCAAAACCAAAAGTATTACTCAACGCAACTTTTATATCTCTTTTTTGAGCTTTGTTTAACGTTAAATTTAAATCTGGATTGATGTTTTCATCAACGTTAGTATGATTAATTGTTGGAGGAACAATACCATGGTGCATTGCTAATATAGAAGCTATCGATTCTACAGCTCCCGCTGCCCCCAACAAATGCCCTGTCATAGACTTTGTTGAATTAATATTAATGTTTTTAGCATGATTTCCAAAAACTTCAGAAATCGCTTTTAATTCTGCAACATCTCCTAAAGGCGTTGAAGTACCATGAGTGTTGATATGATCTACATCTTCTGGCTTTAAATCAGCGTTTTCAAGGCAATTTTTCATTACTGCAATTACACCAATTCCATCAGGATGTGGTGCTGTCATATGGTAAGCATCAGATGATAATCCGCCCCCTATAACTTCTGCATAAATTTTTGCTCCACGCGCTTTTGCGTGTTCGTATTCTTCTAAGATTATTGCTCCTGCTCCTTCTCCTAGAACAAATCCATCACGTTCTGCATCAAAAGGTCTTGAAGCAGCTTCTGGATCATCATTTCTTGTAGACATAGCATGCATAGCGTTAAAACCGCCTACGCCCGCAATAGTTATTGCCGCTTCGCTTCCGCCAGTTACAACAACATCACAAGTTCCTAGTCTTATTGTATTTAGTGCATCTATCATCGAATTTGCAGATGATGCACAAGCAGATACCGTAGTATAATTTGGCCCCATGAATCCATGTTTAATTGAAATCATTCCTGGAGCAATATCTGCAATCATTTTAGGAATAAAGAAAGGATTAAAACGCGGAGAACCATCTCCTTCAGAGAAGTTTAAAACTTCATTTTGAAACGTTTCTAAACCACCTATTCCTGCACCCCAAATAACACCAACTCTATATTTGTTGATTGCTTCTAGATCTAAATTTGCATCGACAATTGCTTCATCAGAAGCTACCATTGCATATTGTGTAAACTTGTCCATTTTTCTGACAAGTTTACGATCTATAAAATCTTTGGGTTCAAAGTTTTTAACTTCACATGCGAAACGAGTTTTGAACTTGGCAGCATCAAAATGTGTAATAGGTGCTGCTCCACTAACTCCGTTAACTAAGCTATCCCAATATTGTTCTATATTGTTTCCTATTGGCGTTAATGCGCCAAGTCCAGTAACTACAACTCGTTTTAATTGCATATAAAATTTATTTTTTTGCGTCTTCTATATAACTAACCGCTTGACCAACTGTACCGATGTTTTCAGCTTGATCGTCTGGAATTTGAATATCGAATTCTTTTTCGAATTCCATGATTAATTCAACAGTATCTAAAGAATCTGCTCCTAAATCGTTTGTGAAGCTAGCTTCTGTTG
>JAHDHE010000095.1 GCA_020631475.1 Tenacibaculum sp.
ATTTTCAGCAAGATGGACAACTTTTATCCTTTAAATCAAAATGCACAACGGGTTCTATATGAATTTTTCCGTCAAAAGATTCTTCAAATAAAACACCAACATTATTTAAATTTAAATTTAATGTGGTATTTGAATTAGTTTCAAAACTCTTTTTTATAATTACTTCTTTTGTTTGAGAAAAAGTAATATTGATTGTTATCAAAAATATGATACTATAAATAAATGGTTTCATTACTTTTATTTTTTTGGTTTAATTCTTTAAGATGCTCTTTAATGTTTCTTATTAATAGAAGCCGTTTTTGTAAATTATCTATCAATGATTCAAGGATATTAATGTTGTTAGGATATTGTTTTAACTTTTTAGTAATATTCTTATAATCTATATCTGATTCTTTAAATTTTTGCTCATATTTTTTTATTAAAGTAGGGTCTGTTGCTATTTTAATAAAACTATTCCATTCATCATCAATATGCCTTAAATACTCTTTTTCAATTTGCTGGATTTCAACAAGCATATCTGGTTGATTATGATTTTTAATCTCTACATCAGAATTCAAAAAGTAATAACCAACAGAAAGTATTAAAGCTATTGAAGCTGCAATTTTTAAAATAGGTGAAAATATTTTCGATTTCTTTTTTTGATTGAATGTTATTAGTTTCTCTAAAAAATCATCTTCATGAAAATCTGGCAACTTCTTTTTGGGAAGCGCTTTTTGGTTGAATAAATCTCTAATGTCTTGCTTCATGTTTTTCTGTTTTTAAGAGTTCTTTTAAATGTAATTTACCTCTTCGTAAATGTGTTCTTGAAGTTTTAACAGGTATTTTCAGTATTTCTGATATCTCAGAATGATCATAGCCTTCAATTAAATATAACTTAACAACAAGTTGATGTTTGTTATTAAGATGCTCTATTGCAGATAAAATCATTTCTCTACTAATATTAGCATCAAAATACCAAGTTATCATCGTCTACAATCTCTAAAGGGTAATTTTCTATAGAAACAGTTTCTAATTTTTTCTTTTTTAATTCGTCTATACAATGATTAATAATAATGCGTTTTAACCAAGCACCAAAAGATGTTTTTTGGGTATATGTATCTAGTTTAGAAAATGCTTTTATAAACCCTTCTTGCATTGCATCTTTCGCTTTTTCTTCGTCTTGTAAATATGTTGAAGTAACAAAAAACATAGCTTCACAATATTGATTATAAAGTTGCATTTGTGCCTTCTGATTCTTTTTCTTACACTGTTTAATTAATAAATTAATTTCTTTAGGCATTAGCTTGTATTAGTTCTATTATAAAAACGAGATTTTTTTTATAAGGTTTCAAAAGTGATGAAAATTATTAAACCTTTTATTAATTTTTAAGTCCAATATATATGGATACAAAAAACCTACAACATTTATACAATCGAATTGGTTTCGGAATTACACCTTTAGAACTTCAAAAATTAAAAGGAAAAACCAATAATGAAGTTGTAAAAAAACTTTTTCAAGAATCAGAAAAAGTATCACCAGTTACTATTGATGTTTCTTTTATATCTAATCTAACCAAAGAAGATTTAAAGAATAAAAAGAAACGAAGAGAGCTGATGAAAATCAGTAGAAAAAAGATCGCAGAATTAAACCAATCTTGGTTTCAACGATTGTATAATTCGTCAGAAATATTACGAGAAAAAATGACGCTGTTTTGGGCGAATCATTTTGTTTGTGAAGATAAAAATGTGCTGTTTGCGCAACGATATAATAATTTATTACGCGAGCATGCTTTGGGAGATTTTAGAAGCTTTATAAAAGCGATTTCTAAAGAACCAGCGATGTTACGATATTTAAACAATAAGCAAAATAAAAAGAAAAGTCCGAATGAAAATTTTGCTCGTGAATTAATGGAATTATTCACGCTCGGACAAGGCAATTATACGGAGCAAGATATAAAAGAAAGTGCTAGAGCTTTTACAGGTTATAATCATAATTTTAAAGGAGATTTTAAACTTAGAAAGCGTCAGCATGATGAAGGAGAAAAGACTTTTTTAGGACAAACAGGAAACTTTAATGGAGATGATATTATTGACATCATCTTAGAACAAAAACAATGTGCGCGATTCATCTGTGAAAAAATCTATCGTTATTTTGTAAATGAAACGATAAATACAAATCATATAAATAAAATGATTTCGGTGTTTTATCCGAAGTATAATATCGAAGATTTAATGCGATTTGTATTGACTTCTAATTGGTTTTATAACGAAGAAAATATCGGTTCTAAAATAAAATCACCAATCGAATTATTAGTCGGAATTCATAAAACAGTTCCGTACACATTACTAAAAAACAAGCAAAGCATATTACTTCAAAAGTTATTAGGACAAATATTATTACGTCCACCCAATGTAGCAGGGTGGAAGGGAGGGAGAATCTGGATTGATAGCAATACCATTGTTACTCGTTTACGATTAGCTTCTGTTTTGTTAAATAACGCAGAAATTACGTATTCAGATAAAGGTGATTTAGAAGATACTATTAAAGATTTTAGCGAAAAAAGGCTCCGAAAAAGAACCTTTATAAAATCAGAAGCAAATTGGGATTCTTTTGAAAAAAATTATCCAACAAAATCGAATACCGATTTGATAGAACAAATTATTGTAGCTCCTTTAAATAAAGGAACAAAACAATTGTTAAACGACACTAACGAAGTTTCTAAAACAGATTTCTGTGTGCAATTATTATCGTTACCAGAATATCAATTATGTTAAAAAAGTAAAGAAATGAACAGAAGAAATTTTATAAAAAGAACATCATTAGCAAGTGGAGGATTGTTTTTTGTTCCGCAATTTGTAAAAGCTTTCGAGCAAAATACATCTCAACTTTTTAGCAATAAAAAAGTAGTAATTATTCAATTAAAAGGAGGGAACGACGGATTAAATACGGTGGTTCCTTTTAGAAACGATATTTACTATCATAAAAGAAACGGAATTGCAATTAATCAAAACAACTTATTAAAATTAAATGATGAGGTTGGTTTGCACAAAAGTTTAGCTCCGTTACAAAAACTATACGATAAAGGTTATGTAAGCATTATTAATAATGTAGGGTACCCAAATCCGAACCGTTCACATTTTCGTTCTACCGATATTTGGCAAACCGCAAGCGATAGTGACGAATATTTACAAAGTGGATGGGTTGGTCGTTATTTAGACACAACAAATTCAAAACCCTATAATGCTATTGAAGTTGATGAAAGTTTATCGTTACT
>JAHDHE010000096.1 GCA_020631475.1 Tenacibaculum sp.
TTAAACAAATCAATCTTATAAATTGATTTTTCTTGATATTCTAATGGCGAAACTTCAATTAAATAATCTACATCATTAGATTTTGGGTTATA
Organism: Tenacibaculum sp.; assembly: GCA_020631475.1. Taxonomy (GTDB): domain Bacteria; phylum Bacteroidota; class Bacteroidia; order Flavobacteriales; family Flavobacteriaceae; genus Polaribacter. Next base: position 93 of record JAHDHE010000096.1, read on the forward strand.
CAAACCACCGTCTTTTCTATACACAGTTAAACGAACTCTATAATTACTAGAATCTGATAACGTTTTTGCTGTTTTTAAAATTTCATCTTGTAAAAATTCTAATGTAAATTTCATTGGAATTTTCATACGAAGCATTCGCATAGAAGCCATTAATCTAAAATAATGATCTTCTATAAAAATCACTTTTTCATTAATAACCTTTATCGTTTCAAAAATAGCATCACCATATTTAAAGGCTCTATTTTGGTTTGATAATTGTAATTCTTTGTTAGAAATTATTACTCCGTTAAAATTTATCATCTTTCAAAAAATTTGACTACAAACTTACAATTTAGCTAATTATTAGCCATAAAAAAACTCGACTAAATGTCGAGTTTTATTTTATTATTGAGTCTTAAGCTCCTATAGTATGTTTTAACTGATCTATTTGGTTTTCCCATAACATTTTTGCTTCTTCTACTTCATCTTCATCATCGGCAAAATCAGTAATCATTATAGCTACATCTTTAGTTAATGGATCTACTTCTATTCTAAATTCAAAATAGCTATCATCTCCTTCGCTTTCTGCCCACTTAAACTTTATACGTTCGTTTGTTTTTTTTGCAATTATTTTTGCTTCTTCATCAGAATCATCCCAAGTAAAAGTCATTACTTTACCACGAGAATTAACCTTATCTGCAAACCATTCTTGTAAACCAGAAGGAGTTGCTAAGTATTGATATAACATGTTTGGTGATGCATGTACCGGAAACTCTAATTCGTACTTAACTTTAGTCATTTCATTTTTTGTTGAGTTGCAATATATATATTTATTTTTTTAAAAAAAAATTCAAAAAATTTATTGTAAAAAAACAAAAAGTTTCTATATTTGCACCCGCATTAGGCGAGGTAGCTCAGTTGGTTAGAGCGCAGGATTCATAACCCTGAGGTCGGCAGTTCAAATCTGCTCTTCGCTACAAAACTCAAACTCAATAAGTTTGAGTTTTTTTTTGCTTAGATCTTAGTAAACATTTTATAATGTAAGCCTACTTTTTCAACCATAAACTCCTCTCCTATTTTAGTAAATTTCAGCTTTTCATAGAATAAAACGGCTTCTTCACGGGCATTACACCATAAAAAATCAACTTGTTTTTCTTTTAAAATAGCAATTGCTTGATTAATCATCTGTTTTCCTATGCCTTTTCCTCTACCTTTTATTGTAGTAGCCATTCCTCTTAATTGATACTGTTTTCCTTTTAAGGATACAAAATCATTTTTTATAAATGTTGCTATACCAACTAACTCGCCTTTATAAAAACCTCCTAAATGAAAAGTATCTTTATTAAAATCACCTTTAAACTTGTGTGGCAAATCAATATTTTTTCGAAGCACCTCTAATCTTATACCGTAAGTATCTGTTGCGGTTATTTCTTTTATTATCATTTATTACTCATTAAGCTTTTATAAATGGTAGCTCTTATTTCTTTTGCAGAGATAAACCACCCGCCATATTCTTTTTTGTATTCTTTCGTTATACTAGCATCATTAGTTACTTCTTGTAAGTTTTTTCCTTTACTAATTGCTTTTTGAACTCTATCTCTTAAAGTAACTAACATTTTTTTGTAAACTTTTAATTCTTTTTTATTTGATAAATTTCTATGACCTGGTATAATTTTAGTTTGATCATCTGCAATCATTAAAACCTTATCTATCGAAGCTATATATCCATTAATGCTTCCTCCACTTTCTAAATCAATAAAAGGAAATTTTCCTTGAAAATAAGTATCCCCCATATGTATTACATTACTTCTTGTAAAATAAATATGTGAATCTCCATCGGTATGAGCATTATGAACGTGTGAAACTAAAACATCTTCATTATTTATATGAAACATCATATCATCGGTAAAAGTTATTACTGGTAAAGCTTCTTTCGGTGAAGCCTTCTTCTTTCTTCCTCTTACAACCTGATCTGTACTCATTCTTTTACGAACATTTTCATGAGCAACAATTAAAAAACCTTCTTTTTTCATATTTTCATTTCCGCCCGTATGATCACCATGCCAATGCGTATTAATTAAATAACTTAAAGGTTTATTCGTAATTTCTTTAATCTTATTGATTATCTTTTTACTTAAAGGTGCAAATTGATCATCAATCATAAAAACACCATCTTCTCCTATAAATAACCCAATATTTCCTCCCTGTCCTTTAAGGATATAAATATTATCAGCCACTTTTTCTGAGGTAATTTTTACTTCTTTATTTTGAGCTTCAGTAATTAAATTAATTACTAAAAATAAACTTAGAGTTAGTAATGTTTTAATTTTCATGATATTGGTTTTTTAAGTTTTGTTCGTCGACTTAAACATTGTAGAATTACATTTTGTAAGTTACTATTTTATTTCCTTTTTTAATATCTTCATTATATTTGAAAAATATTTAGACTCAGTTGACATTTAATATCAATTATACTTTTTGACTTATATTTTTTAAGGAAAAAGAAATAATTACTAATACGCATACCCTATACTTTTTTGTAAAATTAATTAACAATGAACATAAGTTTTAAAGCGATTGATAAAGACGAAATACTCTCTATTCTTCCTCTTTTATATAAAGCTAATAGCACAACTCCTAAAAACATACTAAAAGAGCGAGTTTTAGAAATGGCAAATTATAACACTTATGAATGTGTTGGAGTATTCGACAATGATAAACTAATTGGCATTTCTGGTCTTTGGTATAGCATACGCCATTACTCTGGTAAAAGCGTTGAACCCGATCATGTAATAATTGATGATGCATATCGTGGCAAAAATATTGGGAAACAGTTTTTTAACTGGATATATGAATACACAAAATCTAAAGGATGTGAAGCTGTTGAATTAAACACTTATACTGGTAACAGAAAGTCTCATAAATTTTATTATAATGAAGGATTTGAAATCTATGGCTTTCATTTTGTGAAAGTTATAAGAGATGATCAAAAATTTTATTAATTTTATTGTAAAATCTATTGCAAATTCTATAAACTATTTTATATTTGCAACCGCTTTTAATAAGAGTATTTATCACTTTTTAATTCAAAGCAAAAATCTTTACCAATGCGAGAGTAGCTCAGTTGGTAGAGCGTCAGCCTTCCAAGCTGAATG
>JAHDHE010000097.1 GCA_020631475.1 Tenacibaculum sp.
AGTAAATGTAACTACTTTATCTAATCAAGTTTCTTATTGTGCATCTAAAGGAAACAGAGTTACTTACGAATGGATAGATTTCGTATCATTTGGAGGTATGACCAATACAACTGCTGCAAACGGAGGTTATGGAAACTTCACTGCAACTAAAACAGCAACTGTTGCTAGAGGAAGTTCAAACCAATTAGTAGTAAGTGCAGGTTTCTCAGGAACAGCTTATAACGAACATTTTACTATTTGGATAGATTATAATGGTGATGGAGACTTTACAGATGCAGGAGAAGAAGTAGCTTCAGGAAATTCAACAAGCTCAGGAAACAGAACTGCAACTGTTGCGATTCCATCTAGTGCTAAATTAGGAGTCACAAGAATGCGTGTATCAATGAAATATAACGCAAAATCTAGCCCATGTGAAACATTTGCAGATGGAGAAGTAGAAGATTATGCAGTAAACATTACAGCATCTTCATCTAGTATAAATACTATTTTTGCTAGTATTGATGGTGAACCATTCAGAAATGAAAATATTACAGACTTAATGGCTTATCCTAACCCAGCAAAAGATTTTGTACAAGTTAAGTTAGCTTCTAAAGCTGATGCAATGACTTATAAGATTGTAAATACAATCGGTAAAGTTGTTCAGGCAGGTCTTTTAAACTCTAATAATTTAGATGTTTCAAGATTAAATACAGGAATTTATATTTTACAAGTAAATGATGGTCAAAAATCATTAACAACTAAATTAATGAAACAATAATAAAAACATCTTATTAAGTAAATTAAACCCGAGCAATTGCTCGGGTTTTTTGTTTCTTTGCATAAAATTTTATTAGATGAATTACCTATCAGTAGAAAACATATCAAAAGCATACGGAGAAAAAGTATTATTCGACGATATATCTTTCGGAATTAATAAAGACCAAAAGATTGCTTTTGTTGCTAAAAATGGTAGTGGTAAAACATCTATTTTAAATATTGTTGCTGGTGTAGATGAATCTGACACTGGTCAAGTAGTGAGTAGAAAAGGAATTGACATTGCTTATTTATCTCAAGCAGATAATTTAAATGTAGATTTAACAATTGAAGAAACTATTTTTTCTACGGACAATAAGGTTTTATCTGTTATACAGCAGTACGAAAAAGCATTACAAAATCCTGATGATGCAGAAGCTTATCAAGCAGCTTTTGAATTGATGGAACAGCACAATGCTTGGGATTTTGAAACTCAATACAAACAAATATTATCTAAATTAAAATTAGACAACTTACAATTAAAAGTGGGCAAGCTTTCTGGTGGACAAAAGAAGCGTTTGGCATTAGCTATTGTGTTGATTAAAAAACCAGATTTATTAATTTTAGATGAACCAACCAACCATTTAGATTTAGAAATGATTGAGTGGTTAGAGGCATTTTTTGCCAAAGAAAAAATCACCTTATTTATGGTTACACACGACCGTTATTTCTTAGAGCGTGTGTGTAACGAAATTATCGAATTAGATGCTGGTAAATTATATAAATACAAAGGAAACTATTCGTATTACTTACAAAATAAAGAAGAGCGTTTAGCATTAGAAGCAACCAATTTAGGAAAAGCAAAAAGCTTATTTAAAAAAGAGTTAGATTGGATGCGTCGTCAACCAAAAGCACGTACTACGAAATCGAAATCTCGTATCGATGATTTTCATCAAATAAAAGAGAAAGCCCATAAACGACGTAACGATCACGAAGTTCAATTAGAAATTAACATGGAGCGTTTAGGAAGTAAGATTATCGAGCTTCATAAAATGCGTAAATCATTCGACGATAAAGTAATTTTAGACGGTTTTGATTACGTTTTTAAACGTGGAGAGCGTATTGGTGTCATTGGTAAAAACGGAACTGGTAAATCGTCGTTTTTAAATATGTTAACGGGTTCTATTGAACTAGATGGCGGTAAAGTTATTGTAGGTGAAACGGTAAAGTTTGGATATTATACCCAAAAAGGGATTCAAATAAAAGAAGGGCAGAAGGTAATTGAAGTTATTAAAGAGTTTGGTGAATATATTCCCTTAACCAAAGGACGTAAAATATCTGCAGGTCAGTTACTAGAACGTTTTTTATTTGACAGAAAAAAACAACACGATTTTGTTGAAAAATTAAGTGGTGGAGAACAAAAACGCTTGTATTTGTGTGCGGTGTTAATACAAAACCCTAATTTTTTAATTTTAGATGAGCCTACCAACGATTTAGATGTGGTAACGCTAAATGTATTAGAAAACTTTTTATTGGATTATCCTGGTAACTTAATGGTGGTTTCGCACGACCGTTATTTTATGGATAAAATTGTAGATAATTTATTTGTGTTTAGAGGCGAAGGACAAATAGATAATTTCCCTGGTAATTATTCTGATTTTAGAGCGTATGAAGACTCTAAACCTAAAGAGGTAAAAGAACCAAAAGAAGAAGTTGAAGTAGTTGTTAAAACAGTTAAAAAGGGCGTTTTAAGTTATAATGAGAAACGTGAGTGGGGTTTACTAGAAAAAGATATTGAAAGACTACAAAAAAAGAAAACCGATATCGAAACTAAATTTATGAATGCCGAATTTTCTCCTGAAGAAATTAACGACAAATCTAAAGAGCTACAAGAAACAATTGATAGTTTAGAAGAAAAAGAAGAACGCTGGTTTGAACTTTCTATGAAATTAGAAGGAGAGTAAATTTTTTATATAATATTGTTCTTTAGGAAAGTTTGCGTAGTTAAGCTGAGAATTGAGTAAATAAAAAACCAGATGTGAAATTCTCGCTAATTTTTTGTTATATTTTTTAATTAAATTCAAGAAATTTAGTCATCATTATGTTATTTCTTTTACTTTTTCAAGAGATCCAATTCCATTTAAGTCTAAATAATGTCCTTCATAAAAGGTAGTAATTTTTGAAAATGTATAATTATTTACATAAACTCAGTAAATTTTAAATTTACTGGAAATTAATAATTCATCAAAATACAATTTTACTGATTCATCTGCGTAATATTTCATTCATTTTTTAAAAGCAAGAAAATTAAAATCGATATATTTAATTTCATTTTTTAATTCTGCTTAACTCTTTTAAAAATATTAATATGTTTATATTCAGCGTTCAAGAAGTTAACCTATTTTTACACAAACCGCAACTTAGAAAATTGCTTGTTTAATATTTTAGCGTCATCAA
>JAHDHE010000001.1:0-2013 GCA_020631475.1 Tenacibaculum sp.
TCTTCAGCTAAAAAAACAATAAATCGATTGTATAAAAATTGAAATGACGCTTTAAAATCTGCATTATCAGCTTTCCATTCATCAATAAAAATTTGTAGTTTTTCTTTTAACCCTTCAATTTCTTGAGGGTAAAATTTTCTGCTAGATGGATAAATCCAAACTTTTGCTTCTTCTGATAAAGTACTGTAATCAACAAACATAATAACGCTTTCGGTTCGGCAAATATACAGAAAACAAATCCCCTTTTTGACGCTAATCAAAAAGGGGGTTTATATTGTCATTTTATTTAATTATATAAATGAAATAATATCTTCTTGGACATTAACTCCTTTATTTTTATTGTACCAAACTTGTAAGTCTTTTTTAAATTCGGCATCTAAACTTCCATGTTCATTTTTATAATCAGCAACCATTTGAGTGGCAGTTGTTGGTCGAGGACCCCAAGTAGAAATCACTTCGTTTTCTTTATCTAAAGCAATTAATTTTGGTATAGCTCTTCCGCCGTTTGTTAAAAACTCATCCATCAATTCAATATTCTCATCTCTAAGAACCAATTTTAATTTTATATTAGGATTCTCTTCTGCTATTTTATGAATTACAGGTAAATTTTGAGCTGCATCTCCACACCAACCTTCAGTTAAAACTAGCCAAGTTTGTGGCTCTTTTACATCTTTAAGTTTCGCAAGAGTTTCATCAGTAAGTTTAACTGTTTTATCTAAACGTTTCATACGTTTATCGTTTAACAAACTATAATTTAATAAATCTTCTGATTGATTTGGTCCTGTTGATTTACCTTGATCTAATAAATCTTTTACAAGGGTTCTGTATTCTGGATACGAAATTGCTTTTTGTAAGCTGTTTTTTATTATTTCTTTCATCTTCTTTATACTGTATTACAAAAATATTTGTTTCAATTTAAATACTTCGTTACTTATGTTACAAAGTATAAAAATCGATTACTATAGACGAGAAAATTTATTGAATCTTACACTTCTTCTAACGACTGACTTTTTAAAGTTTTTAAATTACTGATGATATCCTTAGTCATTGAAGCTAAATCAAATTGATGTCTCCATCCCCAATCTTTTCTTGCGTTAGAATCATCAATAATTTGAGGCCAACTATCTGCAATAGCTTGTCTAAAATCTGGATTATAAGTAATTGTAAAGTCGGGAATATATTTTTGAATTTCAGCAGCAATTTCTTTTGGCGTAAAACTTATTGCTGCTAAATTATAAGAAGTTCTTGTTTTAATTTTATCAGTATCTGCCTGCATTAACTGAATGGTTGCATTAATTGCATCATCCATATACATCATTGGTAAACGTGTGTTTTCTGACAAAAAGCACTCAAAAGCTCCTTTCTTTAGCGCATCAAAATAAATATCGACCGCATAATCTGTCGTTCCTCCACCTGGTAAGGTTTTCCAACTAATAATTCCAGGGTAACGGATACTTCTCACATCAACTCCGTATTTATCATGATAATAATTACACCAATGTTCACCTGCAACTTTACTAATTCCGTACACTGTTGACGGTTCCATAACCGTTTGTTGTGGGGTATTTATTTTTGGTGATGTTGGTCCGAATGAAGCCATTGAACTTGGCCAATATATTTTTTGAATATGCTTTTCTCTTGCTAATTCTAAAACAGCTAAAAGAGATGTCATATTTAAATCCCAACCTTTTAAAGGATATTTTTCTGCGGTAGCCGATAACATGGCTGCCATTAAATATACTTGATTTACTTTATACTTTTGAACTACCTTTAAAATACCTTCTTTATCAGTTGCATCGATAATTTCAAAAGGTCCTGAACTCATCATTTCTGTTCCGCCTTCTCTAATATCAGAAGCTATAACGTTATCTTTTCCGTATATAGAACGTAATTTTTGAGTTAACTCAATTCCTATTTGCCCGCAAGCTCCTAAAATTAATATGGTGTCATTCATTTTTAAAAATTCAAAAATATAGGTTAGCAAAGTTATTAAATTTCACTTTTCGTAAAAAA
>JAHDHE010000001.1:2113-96452 GCA_020631475.1 Tenacibaculum sp.
AAAAATTCAAAAATATAGGTTAGCAAAGTTATTAAATTTCACTTTTCGTAAAAAAGATTTCTACTTTTTTAACTATCAATAAATTAAAAGATAAATAACTGATTACAAACTAATAATATTATTGATGTACATAAACCGTGTAAAATATGTACTTTTATGGCTTTAATTATTAAGTTAAATGAGATATTATTTAGTTATTTTAATTTCGTTTTTATTGATTGTTACTTCTTGTAAAAAAAAGCAAGAACAAAAAAATGATCCTGTGCAAAAAACAGGAATGAATACTGTTGCAAATCATACTCCTTTTACAAAGTTAGATGCAGCATCTATAAAAAACATTAAAAAATGGAAAGAGTATTTTGTTATCGAAGACTTTATTCAGCAATTTGAAGAAACATCCGCTACAGAGGCTTTAAATAATGCGATTGAATTAAAAACATTAACAAAACAATTAAAGGATAGCTTAAATATTGACGCTTTAAAAACCTCAGCTTTTAAAGCTCGAATAAATGTTTTTGAAAACGAAGTACTACGATTAACAGATATGACTTTTATCCCTTCAATTACATCGCATCAAGTAAATAGTCAGGTTGAAAAAACATTGACTCTTTTTGGAGGTATGAATGATAAAATTAATACTGTTTATGCAAAAAAACGTTTTGATAAAGCAATTAAACTAGATAGTCTTTTCACGATTGAATAGATTGTAACGCTTCGTAAACTAATCGACTTTCGTAACCTCGGTACAAAAGATAATCGGCTATTTTCTTTTTTCTTTTATACAAATTGGTTTCTGTTACTAATTTATTTTTCTTGTCTACCAACTCGTATAAAGTTGCTATATAATCTTGCTCATTGATCTCTTTTAAAGCAGTTTTTATATTATAAGCTGAAATATTACGGAATTTTAATTCTCTTGTAATTCTATCTTTTCCCCACTTTTTTATTCTGAATTTTCCTCTAGCAAAGCTTTTAGCAAATCGTTCTTCATTTAAAAAATTGTGTTCTAAAAGGTGAAGTAATATATATTCTTTTGCTTCAGGTATTAAGTAATACTCTGTTAGTTTTTTTTCAATTTCTTTATGACAGCGATCTTGATATACGCAATACTGCTCTATCTTTCTTTTTATTTCTTCAATTGTAAAAACTTGCTTAGTCATAGTACGAAAATATAAAAAAGGGTTAAGAACATTATGTTCTTAACCCTTTTTAAGTTAACAAAAAATCAATTTATAAAACGCTACGTAACCACATTTTAAATTTTGTGATTAAATAGAATAATATCGGTACTACAATTAAAGTTAAGAAAGTTGCCACGAATAATCCGTAAATAACTGTCCACGCTAATGGACCCCAGAAAATTACGTTATCTCCCCCAACATAAATATGCGGATTTAACTCACTCACCAAAGTAAAGAAGTTAATATTTAAACCTGTTGCCAATGGTATTAATCCTAAAATGGTAGTAATTGCTGTTAAAAGTACCGGACGTAAACGAGCCTTTCCTCCTCTTACAATTGCTTCATTTAAAGTATTAACATCAACGTATTCATCTTCTTCTAAATTAAGTTCTACCTTTTTTCTATCGATTAATAATTGTGTATAATCTAATAATACCACTCCGTTATTCACTACAATTCCTGCTAATGAAATGATTCCCATCATAGTCATCATAATTACAAATGGTTTACCAGTTATAATGATTCCTCCAAATACTCCTATTAAACTTAAAAATATTGCCAACATAATTATTGCTGGTTTAGAAACAGAATTAAATTGGAAAATTAATATCAAGAAAATTAAACCTAAACCAGAGAAGAACGCTCCCATTAAAAATATCATTTGCTTGTTTTGCTCTTCAATTTGACCTGTATAATCTACTTTTACTGTTTTAGGAAGTTCAGTAAATGATTGCATTTCATTTTGAATTTTAGCCACAATAGCACCTGCATCTGTATAACCTGGAGCTAATGCTGAATATACTGTAGCCACACGCTTAACGTCTTTGTGTTTAATTGCACTAAATCCTGAAGTATTTCGCTGTTTTGCTACTGTTGAAACTGGGATAGATTTTACCTGACCAGAAGCCATATCTCTAAACGTGATGGTTTGGTTAAAGATTGCGCTTGAATTATAACGATTGTCTTTATTAAAACGAACATAGATATCGTAATCTTCACCATCTTCTTTATATATTCCTGCTTTTGAACCAAAAATAGAATTACGTAACTGTTGCCCAACTTGAGAAGCACTTACCCCTAACTCACCTGCTTTTTTACGATCTACATCTACCAACATTGTTGGTTTAGATTTATTCACATCAATCTTTAACTCAGCAATACCAGGAATAGATTTTGTATTGATAAAATCACGCATTTTTTCTGCAGTAACAATCAACTCTTCATAGTCTTCTCCTTCTAGTTCGATATTTATTGGATAACCAGCTGGTGGACCCACAGGATCTTTTTCTACCGAAATAGATAATCCTGGATAAATTCCTTGTAAAGCATCGGTAACCTTCTTTTTTAGTTTTTTACTATCTAAACCTTTACGATACTTATACTCTCGCATAGAAGCTACTATTTTACCTCTATGTGGCATTTCTGCAACAGAACCTCCATCGGTTTGTGGATTTCCTGAACCTGCACCTACTTGTGCTATAGAACTTTCGACCATAAAATTATGGTCTCCATCCATATACATATCTTCATTTAAAATTTTAGAAACACGTACTTCTAAATCTTTCATAATAGCATTGGTTTTTTCTATATCCGTTCCTTGAGGATACTCTACATAAACCACTACTTGATTTGGCGTATTATTTGGAAAAAATTCAATTTTTGTACGCTTGCTCGAAACTGAAGAACCAAACCCCATAAAAGCTACTATTAACAAAAGAACTGTTATTCCTGTAATTATATATGGTCTCCACCCTTTTAAAGATGCGCGAATCATTCTTTCATAAAAACGTTCCCAACGTGGTAAAATTTTATTTTGAAAACCGTTTGCCCATGGGCGCAATGCGTAACGGTAAATCCAAAAATTTACTGCAGCAAATACCATTAATGTTCCTAAAGGTCTTATTGCTCCACCAAAAATCAAGATTAAAATTCCGATAACTCCTAAAATTACCGTCATTTTTATCAATCTTTTTAATGGCATATTTTTATCTTCAGTACTCATAAATTGAGATACCATTACCGAATTAAAGAAAATAGCTACAAATAATGATGATCCTAATACGACTGATAAGGTAACTGGGAAATAAATCATAAACTGCCCCATAACTCCTGGCCACATACCTAATGGTATAAATGCTGCTACTGTAGTTGCTGTTGATATGATAATAGGAAAAGCTATTTCACCAATACCTTTTTTAGCTGCTTCTAAGCGCGACATTCCTTCTTCATCCATTAAACGATATACGTTTTCTACAACTACAATACCGTTATCTACCAGCATTCCAAGTCCCATAATTAATCCGAAAAGAATCATGGTATTCATGGTGTACCCCATCATGTTTAATATCATTAATGACATAAACATTGACATTGGAATTGCAAAACCTACAAATAATGCGTTTTTAAATCCTAAGAAAAACATTAAAACAGTTACTACTAAAATAACTCCGAAAATGATATTGTTTACCAAATCATCTACTTGACCAATTGTTTTTGAAGATTGATCGTTTGCAATCGTAACTTTTAAATTACTTGGAAATGTATTTGCTTTAGCGTCTTTAACGATTTGCTGAATTTTATCTGCAGCAGCAACCATGTTTTTTCCTGTACGCTTTTTTACATCTAACATTACTACTGGCTCACCAAACTCGCGAGCATAGGTAGTTTTATCTTTATCTTTAAATGTAACTGTAGCAATATCTTTTAAGTAAATAGAATTTCCTTTTTCTGATTTAACTACAAAACTTTGCAGTTCTTGAGGCGTATCTATCTCTCCTAAAACACGAATTGTACGTCGTTGTCCGCTTGCAATAATATTACCTGCCGACATGGTTACATTACCCCCCTGAATAGCCTGAATAACATCGTTAAAACTGACTTTAGCAGCCATCATTTTATAAATATCTACCGCTACCTCAACTTCTTTATCTTCGGCTCCACGGATATCTGCTTTCTTAATTTCTGGTAAATCTTCTATTTCATCTTGTAAGAATTCAGCATATTTTTTTAATTGATATACTGTATAATCTCCTGAAATATTGATGTTTAAGATTGGTGTTTCTTCAGAAATATTTAACTCAAAAACATTAGGTTCTACTTTCGCACCATTAAATGTTGGCCAATCTTCACTCGAAACTTCTTCATCTATCTCGTCTTTTACCTTTTGTTTTGCTTCTTCGATTGTAACATTTTCATCAAACTCGATAGTAATCATTGATACATCTTCTTGCGAGGTTGATGTAATTTTTGTCATATTACTTACCGTTTTTAACTTATCTTCTAACGGATCGGTAATTAGTTTTTCGATATCTTCTGCAGTGTTACCTGGAAAAACAGAGCTTACATAAATTTTAGTATCCTTAATTTCTGGAAAATTCTCACGAGGCATATTTAAGAATGCAGAAATACCTGCATATAAAATAATAGCCATCATTACATAAATAGTGGTCTTATTATTTATTGCCCATGAAGATAAACCGAACTCTTTATCTACTTTTTTCTTTTGTTCGTTCATCTTTATTATTTTTTAGGGTTTACATCAGTATTACCCGATAAGTTTAAGACCTCTACTAATTGACCATCTTTTACACTTCTTGCTCCTTCTTTTATAATCTTATCATCATTTTTTAATCCTTCAAGAATTTCGATTACATCTCCTTGTGTTTTACCCGTTTTAATAATTACCTGTTTTGCAACACCTGTTACCTTTCCGCTATCTTTTTTAATATTATCAACAATAAAAATATATTGCTGACCCTTAGCGTTTTCTGAAATAATACTTTGGGGAATTAAAATTGCGTTCGGATTGGTATAATCGTTTATTTTTAATTTAGCTGTTAGGTTTGGTTTAATGCTTCTATCTTCATTAGGTACACCAATTTCTACTTTAAAAGTACGATTTGCAGGATTGATAAAATTACCTGCTTGACGAATTGTTGAATTGATCGACTTGTTTAAAATTGGGAAATTAACTGTTACTTTTTCGCCTTTTTTTACAGTACTTATATAACTTTCAGGAACATCTGTTTCTACATACATATCTCCTAAGTTTACTACTCTGAAAACTTCTGATCCCATACCTGGTGCAACTACAGTTCCTTGTTCTTTAATAACATCATCAACAATACCAGTAAATGGTGCTTTTATTACGCTTTTACCTAATTGTTGTTTTAACTGCTTTACAACTCTTGATGCTGATTCGTAATTTGTTTTTGCTTGTAAATATTGAATCTCAGATCCTATTCTTTGATCCCATAAACGCTTTTGACGATTGTAAGTTGTTTTAGCGAAAGCTGCTTGAGATTCTGCTTGACCTACTTGTTGGCTCACTCCTCCATCATCTATCTTTGCTAAAGCTTGCCCTTTAACAACTCTTTGTCCTTCTTTCACATAAATTCTAACTAATTGCCCTGGCATTTCTGGATACACTAAAACATTCTTTTTAGTTTGAACATTTCCTTGTAAATCTAAATAATGAATAAAAGGTTTTTCTAAAGCTATAATGGTTGTAATTAACGGTACTTTTTTATTTGTATCTAGTTTAAAAATTTCATCATTAAGTAACTTAATATCTGCTGCTAACTCTTGCTGTTTTTTATCTAATACATCTTTTTTAGCACGAATTATTTTTAAATCTTTTGACGCTATTACAGATTCAACTGATTGCTCTTTACTACCACATGATGCGAATAATAATGATATAATTGCGATGGTTAATATCTTTCTCATTAGTTGATTATTTTATTGGAATATTTAATGCGTTTTCTAATTTTACTTTATTTGCTATAATATTTAATATAGATTGTAAGTAATTATTTTGTTGTGAATATAACTGGTTACGTGAAGCCAACAAATCGATACTTGTTGTTACACCTTCATCGAATTTTATTTTTTGTTTTTTTTCAATACGAGTAGCTAAAGCCAAAATCTTTTTGGCTGTTTCATAATTTTCTATACTTAATTGATAATTACTTTGGGCTTGTTCTGCTTGTAAATTTAAACGCTGCTTAATTTCTGCTAAACGAATATCTGCGCTTTCTAATGCAATTTTTGCTTGTGCAGTTTTTGCACTTCTACCTAAACTGCTAAAAATTGGAATATTTATTCCTACTCCAAAAACTGAAGTTGAAATCCAATCTTGAGAAGAATTGAAAAAATTAAAATTATTTGCATTTGCTAATCTTGAATAATTTATAAACGTTCTTACACTAGGTAAAGCTCTACTTTTTTCTAATTTCATTAATAAACGTTTACCTTCTCTATCGTTTTGGGCTATTCGAAAATCTACATGATTCTTTAGATTAAAGCTTTGAGATAATAAATTTAAATCTGTATTATTTTTTACTAAATCATCTAGTGTATCTGTTAAATTTAATTTAGTGTTAATCGGATTTCCAAGCGCTAAATTTAACATTTGATATGCTATTTCTATACTTCTATCTGCATTTCTCTGTTGACTAATAATGTTACCTTGAGTAATTTCGAATTGCTCAACTGTTTCTTCTTCAGTAAGTCCTTGCTTAAATCCTTCTTGAGCTCCTTTTAATTGACGATCAACTGTTTTTTTATTTTCTTTTAAAATTTCAATACGTTCTTGAGCAACTAATACATTACCATATGCATTAATTATTGCTTCACGAGTTGCTAACTCTGTTTTTTCTTTAGCTTGTTCTGAAATTTTTAAATAAGTTTTAGCAGACTGTAATCCTACTAAATAAGATCCATCAAATAATAATTGACTTAATGTAACCGTACCTGTAACGTTATGTTTTGCTCCAATATCAATTGACCCATCTCCATTAAGATCTACTCCTGGAAATTGTTGTTTTAAGTTATTTTGATAGTTAACAACACCATTTATTTGTGGCAAACCTGTTGCTTTAGTTTCCCGTTTACGTTTTTTTGCAGCTTCAATGTCGTTTAAAGCAATTTTATTAGTGTAATTGTTTTTAATTGCATAATCTACCGCTTGTTTTAGTGATAAACTCATTTCTTTTTCTTGAGCTTGTATAAGACTCACAAAAAGAAAAAAAGCTATGCTATATATATAGTTTTTCATTTATGATGGATTGGTTTTTATTTGGCTTTCTAATTCTTTTAGTCCTTTTTCAGAGCATATTCCTCTTAAGTGATATTCTAAATAATAATTCATTAATGAATTCATAGAAAATTGTTTTAATGGAAACAGCTCTAAATCCTTAATTCCTATCATTCCATTAAAATAAATTCTTGCTATAAAATCAATATTAATATCTTCTCTAAATAGCTTTTGCTCTATACCTCTTGTTAAGTTTTCTTTAATACATTCTTGCATAAACTCAAATTGCTTTTGCTTAAATGTGCTGTATAACTTTGGGTAATATTTTTGTAGTTGATATTGAGGAGATGATTTTTCGTCTTTTAAAGTTGTCATTACAAAATGTTTTACCTCATATAACTCTTTAATCGGGTTTTGTTGTTGCTCATGAATCATATCAATTCCATCACAAACCGCAGAAAACATTGCATTGGTAACCTCACCAACTAAATCGGTTTTATTTTTAAAATGAGCATAAAGAGTTTTTTTAGACGCACCTATTTCACTAGCGATATCGTCCATAGTAACACTCTTAAACCCTAGGTTTAAGAACATTTCAGTTGCTTTTTCTAATATTTTATCTCTCATAATTTGATGCAAATATACATTCGGAAACTTTAGAAACAAAAAAAGTTTCCAAAGTTTTAATGTTTTTTTAACATTCTGTTGAGTATTAAATTTATGTTTCCCTTATTTTTACAAAAAATTTCAGATTTGGACATATTACAATATCAATCAGACTTTTTATCCTATTTAGCATCTCAAAAAATTACCAGAGAGCCTAAAAATTTATATGAACCAATAGATTATATATTACAATTAGGAGGAAAAAGAATTCGCCCTGTTTTAACTCTTATAGCTTCAGATATTTTTTCAGGAGATTATAAAAAAGCATTACCAGCTGCATTAGCTGTAGAAGTCTTCCATAATTTCACATTAGTACATGATGATATTATGGATGATGCTCCTTTAAGAAGAGGACATGAAACTGTTCATGAAAAATGGGATATTAACACTGGTATACTTTCTGGCGATGCGATGCTTATTTTAGCGTATCAATATTTTGAAAACTACCCACCAATTGTCTTTCAAAAATTAGCACAGTTATTTAGTAAAACTGCTCTTGAAGTTTGTGACGGACAACAATTAGATGTTGATTTTGAAACCAGAAACGATGTTACTATTGAAGAATATATAAAAATGATTACGCTAAAAACTTCTGTTTTAGTAGCTGCTGCATTAAAAATGGGTGCAATAGTAGCCGAAGCTAACGAAGAACAAGCACAACATTTATACAACTATGGTTTAAACTTAGGTATTGCCTTTCAATTACAAGATGATTATTTAGATACTTTCGGTGATCCTAAAACTTTTGGTAAACAAGTTGGAGGCGACATTATCGAAAACAAGAAAACATTTTTGTATTTAAAAGCTTTAGAGGTATCAAATAAAGAAGATCAAGAAAAATTAGTTACTCTTTACAATGTAGAACAAAAAAATATTTCTGAAAAAATAACAACAGTTTCTACTATTTTTAAAGACAATAAAATACCTCAATATACACAAGAACTTATTGAGTATTACACAGATAAGTCTTTCGACAGCTTAAGCCTTTTAAACATTAGTGATACTGCTAAAGAGGGGCTACGTTTATTCGGTAAAAATTTAATGAGCAGAAAAGTTTAAAAAAATAGCGATTTATTTAAAAAAGTTTTTATTTTTGCAGTCCAAATTTAAGGGTCCTATAGCTCAGTTGGTTAGAGCACCTGACTCATAATCAGGTGGTCCGAGGTTCGAGTCCTCGTGGGACCACGTTTAAATTCAAGCACTTACATATTATTTGTAAGTGCTTTTTTATTTTCCCTGCAACATACCTGCAACATTTTGTAAATTTGGTGGTATGAATAGTTCCACTGATAACCCTTTAGCTTTTTTCAAGCACATTACAATAGAAAGTAATTTACTTCAATGTATTCACTCACTATTAAAGTATAGTGATTTTGTTTCCTATAAAATTAAAGATTATAAAACAGTTGAATATATTGAATTAGACTATTACAACAGACCAATTAAAGGTGTTTTTGAACTAAGCAAAGTATTAAATCCGTATTTAAAAAAAGAACTTCTCATATCAAAAAACCATCTTAAACAATTTTGCATTGAAAACGAAGAGTTAAAAGTATCAAATTACTTAAGGCTACAAATTAATTCAGTACAAAAAATCATCAATGACCATTACGAATTAATAAACAAATACCCATATGTAATTTTAGCACTTAGAAGCATTGTAAAATACATAAATGAGATATTAATTTTACCCAACACAGAATATTACTCTATAAACGAAGATGAAATAACGGTTGATTTCAAAGGTAATGACCTTATAGACAAATCAAATATTGAATTAATACATGAAATATTTGATTATATGAAAGGGAAAAATGAAAAACAAGAATTCATCCTAAATGAAGAAGATTTTAATACTTTAATTTCTTACACCACTTACCTTGTTGAAAATGGGGAAATTCCAGAAATACAAAATAAAATAACACCTAACTTAAAAAAAGGATTAATATCTTATAGCTACTGGGTACTTCATAAAGAGTTATACACCTCAAACAAGATTAAGCCATATTTTATTTCTTTCATCAAACTACTTTTTTCTGATTTTAAAGACAGCCAAGAAAAATCAATCAAAAATCAATTTGGTTCAAAAACTAGGTTTTATAATCATAATTTTTTACCAGAAATTATATCTAAATATTTAGAAAAGTAACCCATCTACAAAACTTCTACAAAAAACTCCTCTCTTCTACAAAAGCAAGCTTCTTTTTTATAAGTTCTGTATTCACATTTGCAAACACAAATCGACACCCAAATTTTATGACGTCAGGGTGTCATTAAATTTAAAATGATGAATACAAAAAATGTAAAGAATATCTCAAATGCACAATTAATAATGCAAAAGGAGATATTAAGCTTTAACGAAGCTCTAGTTTATTTAGATGTTAGCGCATCTTTTTTATATAAACTAACTTCTAAAAAGGCAGTAGAATTTACCAAACCAAATGGAGGTAAAATATATTTCAGTAAAAAAGACCTGAATAACTGGATGCTTTCAAATACATCGCAAAGCAAAAAAACTTTGGAAACTGAAGTACTTAAACATTTAAAAAAGAACAACAATGGTTAACAGCAAAATAACATGGACAAACTCAACATGGAATCCTTGGTTTGGGTGTAAAAAAGTGTCAGAAGCATGTAAATTCTGTTATATGTTCAGAATTATGCATGGGAAAGGGAAAAACCCCAATGAAGTAGTTAAAAACGAGACAGGTTTTAGAAGTCCTCTTAACTGGAAAAAGGGGAGGAAAATATTTACTTGTTCAATGTCTGATTTTTTCATTGAAGATGCAGATGAATGGAGAGATGAAGCTTGGGAAGTAATTAAAAAAACACCACAACACTCATATTTAATCTTAACTAAAAGACCAGAAAGAATTAAAGACAACCTACCTAAAGATTGGTCTATTGAAAATTATCCTAATGTCTGGTTAGGTGTAACAATTGAAAATCAACAATCATTAAATAGAGTTCATTATTTAGAAGATATTGAATGTGCTGTAAAGTGGGTTTCCTTTGAGCCTTTATTAGGAGAAATATACTTAACAGATAGAGAGTTATCTATTATTGACTGGGCTGTTATAGGTGGTGAATCAGGTTACGAAAGAGGTAAATACTTATATAGAAAATCTGAATTATCTTGGTTTTTAAGTCTTATGTATCAATTAAGAAGCTGTAATACGCCATTCTTTTTTAAACAATTAGGCACTTGGTTTCATAAAAACCAATTTCACTTAAAGGATTGGAAAGGTGAGAGATATTGTAATAATTTCCCTGAAGGTTTTAAAATGAGAAATTATCCAAATCAATAAATTATGGAAAGAAGATTAATAGAAAAATCAGTTTATAAGAATCTACCTGATATTTTAAAATCTCTAACTGATTTATTTGATGGTAGAGAAAAGGATATAGTCTTATTATCCAGCTTAGGCGTATTAAGTAATTGTATTCCTAATGTGTTTGGAATTTATGACGGTGAAAATATTTACCCTCATTTATATATAATAATTATTGCACCACCAGCATCAGGAAAGGGAGTAATGAATAATTCAAGAATCTTAATTGAGAAAATTCATGATAAAATACTTAATGATAGTAGAACAGAAAATTCAATTTGTGAACAAGACAAGAAAAAGAATAAGGACAACATTGAACCTTGTCCTAATCTACAAGTAAAAATTTTACCTGCTAATATTAGTAACGCTGAAATGTATAGTTATTTAGGTTCAAGTCAACACGGAGTATTAATAATGGAATCTGAAGCAGATACCATGAGTAATATGCTAAATAATGATTGGAGTAATTATTCAGATGTACTACGGAAAGCTTTTCATCATGAACCAATTTCAATAAGTAGAAAAATTGAAAAGGTTTTTGAAGATATTAAAGAACCAAAATTAGCTATGGTTATTTCTGGAACACCAGACCAATTAAAACCTCTGATTAAATCAAAAGAGAATGGGCTGTTTTCAAGATTTATAATATATAATTTTGATGAAGTAAGTGAGTTTAAAAATGTTTTTGCTCAGAAAACCAGAAACAATAAAACTGTTTTCAATAAAATTGGAGAAGAGATATACGACCTTTATGGAATATTAGCTAATACAACAGAGTCTATAGAGTTCTCTTTTACTGAAAGTCAACAAAGAAAATTTTTAAGTAGAATAAAACCTATTAGGAATGATATAATTAATAATCATTCAGAAGCTTTTATCTCAAACCTACATAGACACGGATTGGTTTTATTTAGAATAGCTATGATTTTAACAGTGTTAAGAAATAAGTCAACTATAAAGGAGCAGAAGAGTATTATATGTTCAGATAGAGATTTTATTACTGCGTTATATCTTACAAAAACACTATTACGACACAGTCAATTTACATTCAACACTATTGACAATGGAGTGTTATCTATTCAAGATGAAGAAATTTTAGACTCTTTAACTCATGTTTTTTCAAGAAAGGAAGCAATAGATTCAGGGGAAAAAAAAGGTATTCCCAAGAGAACTATTGATGATAAGTTAGCTCAATGGCAAAGAAAAAAAGCCATTCGAAAAGTAAAAAAAGGTACATACAGAAAACTGTAAGTATGTAACTATTGCAACACATGTAACAACTGCCTCTTTTCTGAGGCAGTTTACCTAAAAATTATATTAATTATGATAAAGGCAACTATAAAATTGATGCTTGATAATAAACCATTGTCTAATGGTAAGCATGCAATCTACTTGAGAATATTAAAAGACCGTAAAAGAAAAAATATCAGCCTTGGTTTACAATGTAAAAAAGAACATTTTATTAATAATGAATTAACTAAAAAACACCCTAATTATCAATTAGAAAATGAAATGTTACTAAAATTAAAATCAAGAGCTTTAGAAATCATAAGGAATTACCAATTAACTCAATCTGATTTTTCATTAAAGGAGTTTGAACAAGATTTTAGAGGCATCAAAAAAAATGTAGAGATTAATGCAATTGATTTTTTTAAAGAAATAATTGATGAATTAACTCGGTCTGGAAAAATTGGTAACGCACAAGCTTATAAAGGAACTATGAACTCTTTAATTAAATTTAAAAATGAAGCAATAAAGTTTAAAGACATCACTCCTACTTTTTTAGAAAAATATGAAGTTTACCTTAGAGAAAACAATAATAAAAATGGAGGGATTAAATTTAAAATGCGTCATTTAAAGGCTTTGTACAATAAAGCTAGAAAAAGAAATATCATACCCAAAGAACCCTATCCTTTTGAAGAGTACAAATTTTCAAGACTTAAATCTGAATCAAGAAAAATTGCGTTAACACTTGAAGAATATAAAAAAATTAAAAATTTTGACCTTTCTAAACATCCAACACTAATAGAAGCTCACAACTATTTTATGTTCTCTGTTTATGCAAGAGGAATGAACTTTAAAGATATGATGCATTTAAAATGGTCTAACATTCAAAATGACAGAATTTACTACATACGCTCAAAAACAAAAGGAAAATTGAATCTTGAAATTATACCTCCTTTAGAGGAAATTTTAAATTATTACAAAAATCAGAATAGAGATACCGAATATGTTTTCCCGATTCTACTAAAAGATGATTTAACACCTACTCAAATTTATAATAGAAGACATAAAGTTATCAGAGGATATAACAGAAAACTTAAAGAGATGGCAAAATTAGCTGGGTTAAAGAAAAAACCAACTTCTTATGTAGCTAGACATACTTTTGCCACTGTATTAAAGATGACAGGTACTCCTATTGAGAAAATTACAGAAATGATGGCACATGGCGATGTTTCTGTTACAATTGCCTACCTCAAAGAGTTTTCAAATGAAGATTTAGATAAGGAAAGTAGAAAATTTATAAACTTATAACAAACAACACAAAAGGTTAGTTTCAAAACGAAATTAACCTTTTTCATTTTCATATGAAACAAGTTAAATATTAACCTTAACACGCAAAACAATGCAATTAAAAAAAAGTAAAAAACAAAATGTAAAACTAAGATTAGGAATATCTGGAGCGTCAGGATTTGGTAAAACTCATTCTGCTTTATTATTAGCTTACGGAATGACAAAAGACTGGACTAAAATAGCTGTAATTGATACAGAAAACTCATCTGCAAGTTTATATTCTGACCTCGGAGAATTTAATGTACTAGACTTACAAGCTCCATTTTCTCCTGAAAGATACACACAAGCTATAACAATTTGTGAAAAAGCAGGAATTGAAGTTTGTATTATTGATTCAATTACCCATGAATGGAATGGTACAGGTGGGTGTTTACAAATTCACGAAAAATATGGTGGTAGGTTTCAGGATTGGCAGAAAATAACTCCAAGGCATCAAGCATTTGTAGATAAAATATTACAGTCCTCTTGCCATATTATTACAACCACCAGAAGAAAAATTGATTATTCTTTGGATGTAGGTTCAAATGGTAGAACTAAGGTTATTAAACACGGTACTAAAGAAATTACTCGTGAAGGGTTTGAGTATGAATTAACAGTAAACTTTGAATTAGTTAATGATAAACATTTAGCTAAAGCTAGTAAAGATAGAACAGGGCTTTTTATGAATAAACCTGAATTTATAATCTCATCAAAAACAGGAGAACGGTTATTAAAGTGGTGTAACTCAAAACCGATTACGGTGAAAGAAGTGATTGATAAAATTAACTCTTGCTTATCCATTTCAGAATTGACTAATATTTACAATAAGTACTCTGATTTTCAACAAAATTTAGAACCGCAGTTTAGAAGTAAAAAACAACAATTAGAACAATTAACTAATCTCAATAATTTTAGCTCAAATGGAAGTACGAATCACTTAACTCATTAATATATTTTACTATTTTAGCTTTATGAAAATTCTATTTTTAGACATAGACGGAGTACTTAACAGTAAGCAATGGCACAACTCAGATAATTGTAAAGCTTTTGGAACTTCTGTTAAACGTTTTTTTGACCCTGTTTGTGTTGAATACTTAAATAGAATTGTTACAGAAACAGAAACTAGAATAATTATATCCTCTTCTTGGAGGATAATTAGGAGTTTACAAAATCTACAAGACTTATTTAAGTCAATTGATTTTACAGGAAGAATACTTGGTAAAACAGAAATTTTATCAACTTTTGAACCTGACACTCCTAATTTAAGAGGTGTTGAAATTAAAAATTGGATAACAGATAACCAAAAGCACTTTAAAACTCCTATCAAATATATTATTTTAGATGATGAAGATGATTTTTTAAAAGAACAAAAAAAATACTTTTTTCAAACTAATCCTGATATTGGATTAGATACTTCTACTACTGAAAAAATCATCGCTTTTTTTAAGTAATTATTGAACTAATTACACATTAAAATTAAACTTTTTACACAATGGAATTAACACCAGTATATAAGGGTAATAATCAACCTTTGAATAATATTACTGTGGAAAAAGAACTGCCAATAAGTAGTTCAATTATTTTACCACAACAGACAATAAAAGAAGAATTTAAACAAAATCCGTTTATAGAGGCTAACACTAAAGAGGTTAGCCTTTCTTGTTTTAAAAATGATTGTATAATACCTGTCTTTGCTAAAGACAATGAAAGGACTATCAGTCATCAAGAATTTATAGAAATCACTCAAGATTGTGTTAATAGCGTTTTTCTCAATTACAATATTGAATCACCAGAGATAAGAGTAAGCCACCAAATTAAAGGAAGAACTCCAGAAGCTATACATAAATCAGCCAAGGAATTATTTGATAATGAAAAAACTCAATATTTTGAGAGAATGGCTTTTATTATGAGAATCCCTTCAATTAAAGAGAGTATTAATGGCAATTTTATTTCTCTGGTGGTAGGAGGAGTTAGAGCCTATAACAGAGAGAATTTATACAGTAAAAAGTCATTTGAGAAATTTCAAGTATTTATTGGTTTTCAAAATATGGTGTGCTGTAATTTATGTGTTTCTACTGATGGATTTAAAAGTGAAATAAGAGCCTCTAACTACATAGAGTTAAAGGAACAGATTTTAGAATTAATTAAGTCTTATCAAGCAGAAAAACATTTTAATTCATTACACAATTTAACAAATTTACATCTCACTGAAAATCAATTTGCTCAACTTATAGGTAGAGCAAAATTATATCAGTTTTTACCAAAGGATGAAAAATTACAAATACCACCATTACAATTAAATGATGGGCAAATTTCCACTATTGCAAAAGATTTTTACCAAGATGAAAGGTTTTGTAAAAATGAAAACGGAAATATTAATCTTTGGAATGTTTACAACTTATTCACTTCAGCTAATAAGAGTAGCTACATTGATACTTTTTTAGATAGAAATGTAAATGCATTTGATTTTACAAACTCTATCTCTAAAGCTATCAATGGTAATTCTTATCATTGGTTTTTAAGTTGATGTATGCCCCGCCTTGCTTTTGTAAGGCAGGGTTTTATATATTTCATTCTAAATCAATTTCTTTTTTATCCCTGTCAGGCATAGCTTTTCCAATCTTTTTTCAAGGGTGTTTAATACATTTTGAAGCTGTATAAATTCAGTTTCTAATTCATCTAAATCACCTTCTTATTATCAAGTTTAACAATAAGCTCTTTAATTCTATTTTGAATACTTTTTATTCCATCAAAAAAATCCATAATTTTTATTTTATATCACAATTACTTTAAAACTTTATAAATTTCAAACATAGCTAAAGTATCTAATTCACAATAAGCCAAAAGATTTTTTCTAGTCTGTACTACATCCTCATTAAAGTTATGGTCTGTTACCATTCTACCCCAAGTATCTAAAGCCATAGTGCCATCTTGCACTTCTAAATCTTGATAAGAAAATTGAGGGCATAAAACTGGCAATACTTTTTTAATAGATATAGAACCACGAAACCTATAATCTACATAATCTTCTTTAAAAATGTTCATTAAATCAAACATATTGGCGTTCATATAGTTTAAATAATTGGTAAATTGAGGTAGCCAATCTATCATATCTTTATTTTTACCAATTTCAAAAGGAGCATTCCAAGAAATAAATGTACCTGTTAAACCTGTAAATTCTTGCATTTTAGTAAGCATTTCAAGTGGCAGTTCCATTTTTTTGCCTAACCACTCAAAATGTTTTAAATCTCCATTTTTATGAAGAGTATGTATAGATACCTGAAAAACTAAATGTTTATGAGGACTCATACCATTTACTTTTGGTACTGCACTAGCATAGGTCTCATAATCTACAAAATGTAAAGGGAATTTAAGTTTTGATAATGTATTTTCAATTGCAGGTTTATTAATAATTGATGTTTCTTGCTTTACAGATTCTACCTGAACTTGTTGTTTTATATTAAGGTCAAAACCTAAAGGAATATCTATAATGGCTGTATGGTTATGCTCTACTAATTCCACTACTTTTTTAGCAGATATTCTACCTATTTCATAAATAGCATACTCAGGTATATCTTTATTAAAATACTTGAAACTGTCACAGTGATTACTTCTGGTTTTATATTTACAGCTACACTCTTCTTGATTAATCTTCTCTTTATTGATAAAATTTACTGCTGCATTAATTTCATTAACCACAGTAGAATATAAATTATCTAATTCTTCTGTAACTTCTGTAATATTTAATAGCTCATTAGAAATAATATCACCTTGCCTTATATATTCTTTATTAAGGTTTATAATTGAAACTTTTGCCACTTTAAGACCACATTCCTGTAATACATATTTTTGAAAACAAACATCTTTTAAATGATTATGTTTTTTATCTTTTTTAATACTAGTAGAGGACTTTATTTCATAAATATGATAACCTCCATCATCTAACTTTTCTAAAATATCAATTCTTGCAAAAACTCCTTTTCTAGTTACAAATGAGGGTTGAAAAAAGATAGTACTATCAGTACCTAACTGTTTCTTAGTGTATTCAGGTGTAGCATTTTCAGGTAATTCTATACCTTTTTTAAATAGTTGTTTAGCATATTCTTCTACTTCATATCCTTCTTTAATTAGTTTTTCTAAAAACAAAGAAAACTCACCCTTAGTATATTCATCTGGCTTATTTTTAAATAACCAAATAGATTCTGGGCAATTGAGATATTGTATAAAATCTGTTTTGGTCAGTTGCATATTTTATAGTTCAAATATTTCTAAGGCTTTAGTAACTAATTTTTCAGTTCTACTTTCAATATTTTCTTGTTTCCAAGTAGGAGTGTCTTTTAACTCATCATTTAAAACCAAACCATTATTAAACCCTATACTATTACCATTTTTATCTTTCTTGGTTTGTTTAGCATCTAAAGGCATATCACTTAATTGAGAATTATAACCTGTAAGCGTTAGGTTACCTAATTTATGTACAAACTTTTCTCTGATTAAATTAGCCGTTTCTTTATCTCCATTAGCTACCATTTCAATCCAGTGAGGCTTCATGTTTTTACCTTGAGGCAATACATGTTCAATAGTCCAAATAAATTTATTTTTACTTCTTTCATAGAAATTTTTATACCCCTCTCTATCATTATTTTGTGCTAATTCTAAACTAGACAAAATATACCTAGTAGCTCCTACATTTTCTTCATAAAGATTACCCTTTAATTTTTCTTCAAAATATTCATTTGTAGCAGGTTTTCCATATTTAATAAGAGCCTGTTTGACTTCTTGGTAATTATACGAGTCAGCATTGTTTAGCTGTTCAATAATATCCATAAAGTAATTTGTTAAATCTCTTGTAGGTGGTGTGTCTGTAACATTTCTTCTAATGAAATATCTACATAATAGGTTGATAAGTTCTATTTTTTCATTTTCTGATAGTTTAAATTTCTTTTCAAGAAATAATAGTAACATATAAGCATCTGCACCATTTACATTTTCTAAATTTCTTAAAGTTCTTATTAATTCAGTAGAATACTCAGTATTTTCATACTGTATGTTTTTTGAGTATATAATAGAAGTCTCTTCCAATTTTGTAAATATACCTGCTACATCTCTATTTATTAATTGCTCATAAATATCAATTAAATTAGACCTTAATGCTTTTGGCTTTCTATCTACTTTTACCTTATCATTTAACCTAAAAGCATTATAATATTGCCTTAAAAACCTTTCCTGCACTTTATAATTATCTGTTAAATTTATTAGAATATCATTCCATCTATCAAAATTTTCATCTAAACTTTGGTTATTATCCACTTTTTCTAAGTGTCCTAATAATTTATTCTTTATAAGGTCAATAGCAGATAATGGTACACCTCTATTATTTAAAGTTTCAAATAATATAAAAGCATCTGAATGAGTTGCAACATCTATTTTTACTAAAGTAGCTGCATTTAATTTGGTTAAAAGACTTTGCACTTTATTAAAGTTAAATAATTTGTTACCTTCTTTGTCTTCTGCATCTAATCTTTCATTAAAGTATTGAAGAGCTTTAGCAATTCTTCTATTGCCATAATTTTTAGGTTTGTTTAACTTTCTAAAGGCAGGAATAACTACAGAAAAAGCATACTTATAATCTTCATTATTGCTATTTGAATAAGATGGAAATAGTCTAATAGTTTTATTATCATTAATAATTATTCTGTTTCTTAAAGTCATTAACTCTAATAACTTTTCCATATCTTCTTTATCTGGAATATTATCTTGTAAATACCTATATATTGCCAAATAAAACAAACTAATGGTAGTCATTCTTTGTTGTCCATCTACCATTTCTAAAGTAGCTGGTTTTAAAGGGTCTGGTTGTGTATTTATACAAATGATAGAACCTAGAAAGTGTCCTCCACTACCGTCATTAACATCATCAAAAAGTGCTTCCCAATTACTTTTACCCCAAGTGTATTCTCTTTGGTATTTTGGTATATGATAAGTGGCTTTGTGGTCTGTGCTATATAATTCTGATAAAGGTTTATTATCTGTATTTTGTATCATATCCTTTTTAACTCTATTTAATATTCCAATTTAACTCATTATTACTTTTAATAATCTCTAATAATTCATCAAAAGATTTTGTAAACCATTCTTTTATTGTTTTATCTGAGTTTTCATCATTTAAAAAATCAGCGAGATTCTTAGTTTTATATATACAAGAACCATACTCATATTTTATCAAGTTAAAATCTGTATTATTAATATCAATATTATTAAACAACTGGTATTGTTCATGGTCTGAATTCAAATATATTTGAGTATTTAGTTGAAGTGTTTCAAATTGAATAGAATATAATATTTCTGAATACTTATTGCTTTCAGATTTTAAGACAAATTCATTAAGATGACAAAATCTATTATTCTCTTTTAACTGTTTCCAATTAAAATTTCTATCATAATTTTTCGGATAAAACCTATTATTAAATTCATCTTTAGAATTTTCGATATGAAACTCAATAATTTCAATCGATTTATTTAAATTCTCCAAAGCAAGTAAATTATTTATTTTCAAAGCATTATCCTGCTGCATATTAAATCTTTTTAAAAATTCTATATAGTTATTAATTAATTTGTACTCTGCTGCATAGAGTTTTAAGAAATTTGCAATTTCAAACCATTTAAATTGTTTAAAATTATAGGCTTCATATTCTCTGTCTAGATTTTTTGGTTCAGAGTATTTTGTACAATAGAATAAATATTTTTTCTTATCCGTATAATACAAATCTAATACTCTACCATACCTAAGTAATTGTTCAACCCCTTCTTTTGACTCTACTTTATTCTCTATAAAGCAAACATTTTCTTCTCCTATTAAAGCAAAGTCTATAATACAGTTGGTATATTCTTTTAAATCTTTTTTTAATTGAGTTACTACTTTATAATTATCATTAGGAAGCTCTAAAAAATTTGTGAATGCTACTTTTATTTCTTCATACAACTTTAAAATACCTGCAAAACATTCTGTATTAAAATCTTCTAAAGGCGTTTTATTAGAATTATTTTTATACAGATTAAAAAGTTCATTAACCATTATTAAAACTTTATTTTTTTACAACTGATTTTACAAACCTTTTAAAACCTCTATAACACTATGAGCTGTGTAGGTGTTTTCTACTTTTGCACTTTGAAAAACCATAAAATATTTGAATTTTTCACCTGCTAATTTTTCCCAAGTTTTACCTAAAATATTTTTACTTCTACTATCTTCATTTACTCTATCGTCTCCCTTAGTTTCAAGTAAAATGATGTTTCCTTTTTTAGTGTAAAGTATAAAGTCTGGATAGTGATTAGAACTATATCCATTTAAAGCATATCCTTTTCCTCTTTCAAAGTTCCTATGCCAAAAAACAATATTATCTAAAGAAGCAACCTCTAAAATCATAGACTGCTCATAATTATTCATTTTTCCCTCTCTTTCATACAAAGACTTATTGATGTTAGTACTAAGGTTTAAAGGAGTAATTTTATCTGGAAACTCAAAATTATCTCTAACTGTTATTTTATTGCTATCTATTAAAACCTTAAACCTTTCTTTAGCATAAGCAGATGATAAAATATTGATTTTATCTTTTATTCTTTTTACATAAATAAAATCATTCTCTACTATATCTCTAATTTGTTCATTGGTTAAATTATCA
Source organism: Tenacibaculum sp. (assembly GCA_020631475.1). GTDB lineage: Bacteria > Bacteroidota > Bacteroidia > Flavobacteriales > Flavobacteriaceae > Polaribacter. The sequence continues at coordinate 23,565 of JAHDHE010000001.1, forward strand.
AAAACTCTATTGACATATTTTTTCAGCTCTTGCTCCTTAATAGGCGTCATATCTCCTAATTTAGAAACCACCATACTACTTACTTGATTTATTTGCGATTCTTTGGGAGTAGATAAAATATTATCAATTAATATATCCTTAGCTCTTTTATTAATATTTTTAACTATAGCTGTTCCCTTTACCTCATCAAAATCTACTGCAATAATATCTTTAGAAATTTCATCAAAAGTTACTTCTGTATTATATTTAGACAGCTTAAAACCATCTAATAAGGCATTTTTATGTAATAGTTGCCATTCTTCATTTAACTCAGGAAATAAACCACTTTGTAAATCATCTTTTTTCTCTATGAAAAACTGAGGAAGCTTAATTGCATTTGCCATTTCACTATATTCCTCAATCATTTTATAAATTGGTGGTGTGGTTTTCATAACTTCTGTAAATATTGAGGTAGTATCATCTATTTCTAGTTCATTTACTTTTTGGTCAAATTCCTTTCCTTGTTCTTCTGCTTTTTGAGTAATCGTAGTAAGTAGTGGATTATCTTTTTCTATACTTTCTAAAGTTACTTCTTCATTAGGATTATATTGTATCTCTGAAACATTAAAATCTTCGTCGCTAGCAGATGTATTTTCTATTTTTGAGTCTTCTTGCTCAAATAAATCTTGTGTTAATACCTCATTAGGAGTTAGTATTTCTTCTGGTTGTTCTTCAGCATAATAATCATCTTTACTAAACCCTGCTTCTTGTAAACCTTTTACTATGTTTTCTAAAGTATCATTAAATTTTGCAGATGCAGTTAACACAAAAGACATATTCAATAAAGCATTTTGGTGTTTTACTACATAAGGTTGTCTTAATACCCTACCTAAAATTTGCTCTACCTCAACAGCGGAAGATTTATCTGCTAAAGAAGCAAGAATATAGGCATTTGGGCAATCCCATCCCTCTTTTAAAGCATTTACAGTAATAATATATCTTACCTTACAGTCTTTAGCACCTAAATCAATACCCTTTAATTCATCTATACCACTGGTTTTAATTTTTATTTGTTCCTCTGGTATTTGTAAGGCTACTAATTTTTCTTTTATTCTTTGAAATGTAGTATTGTTTTTTCCTTTAATGTTTGACTGTGCTTGAAATAGTATGATAGGTCTAATGTATTTACCTGTAGCTTTTTCTTCTTCATTAGCTATTAACTCTAACTTTCTTTGAAGATGTAATGCACTAGTAATAACCTCCTCTTTTTTATGGTGGTTATACACTACAACAGGTAATTTTACCATGTTTTCTTTTTTCAACGCTAAAGCATTTACGTAAGAAATAATATTGCTATTCTCTTTTGGTGTAGCTGTTAAATCTAATACTAATGATGGATTTAAATTATTCAGCATTTCTACACTTAAATCACTTTCTGCATTGTGGCTTTCATCTACTACTACAATAGGATTCAAACTTCTTATAACATTAATTAATGCTGTTTCATCTGTATCTGGAATAACTAAATATTTATCTACAATGGTATTTCTAAAAGACTCTAAAGCACCATTTTCTTGATACACTTTTCTATCATCCTTCTTTCTACTATTAATTCTTAAACTACTAAAGTTGAAAACAAAAATATTGAGCTGTTCTGTTACTGAGGTTGGGTTAAAATTTGCTCCTTGTAGTAGCTGGTCTTTTTCATATACCTCAACTCTATTACCAAACAGCGTGTTTAATTTTTCTCTATATGGATGATTGGAATTTGATAAATTATTAACCGTTTGTTGTAATAGGTTAGACCAAGGTACTAACCAAACTACAGCTTTTGCATTTCCTTTATTAAAATGTTTGTTAATACTATGTAAAGCATTTACTGCTATAAAAGTTTTACCTCCAGCAGTTGGAACTTTAACAGCAATATGTACCGCTCCAGGTATATTATTTTTATATGGTTTCATTCCTTCAAAAGAACCATCTAGTTGCGGAGTATAAGGCATTCCTAGTTTGTCTTCCCAATACTTATTATAAGCCTTTGCAGGAGTTGGGTTCTTTTGCACATATGCTAAAAACTTTTCTAAGTCTTTAATTACTGAATGCTGGTATGGTTTTAATTCCATTTATTATACTGTTTTCAATTTAGTTATGTTTACAATTTTGCTAAAATTGTTAAAAACTTATTGAGATTTAATTTTATATTATATATTTGCAACGTGTTCATCCTACCATATGGAGGAAGGAAATCGAAAAACGCAAGTCTTGATACTCTGCGTTTTTTGCGTTTTATAACACCTCACTTAATTTTCTTTTATACTTATTCTTAATCTTATTTTTATCCCTACCTCTTAAATAATACGCTGTAAGAAAGTAGTAGTATTCTTCATTATCTGCTTCTGGATTTGTTTTAGGCTCTAGTACAATTACATAATATTCATCTTCATCATAAATATAGGTTCGCTTTCCATTTTTATCTTTTGCACTAAAAATTAAAACATTCTCTTTCTTTTTCTCTTCTATATGATATTTCACCCAATGAAGTCTTTGCGACCTATGAATATCAAAATCTCTCTTTTTTGTTTTTTCATCAACAACTACAGTAGTTAAATGTTTAAATAAAATATCTACTGGCAGCTCATCTTCTCTATTTATAGGTCTAATTATTTTGCCTCTAAAAGCAAATCCTTCATTATCTCTAATATCTCTATCAAAAATCCTCATTAACGAGGCATTTCTATCAGGAATACTTAAACCACCAATATCCAATAAACTGTTATATCTCTTTAATAAATTCAGGGGCATAGTTATCTTAAATCAATAAAAAATAAATTAAACTCTTTATCATATGAAGTTTGAGTTAATGATTGGTTAGTATGATGCTTTATTCTATTAATCAACTTTACTTTAGCTTCTACTCTTGGGGTGTGATTTAGGTTATAAGATAAAGCTCCCATAAGCACATCTGTTATTTGTAACAAAATACTTTCGTGAGACCTAATATTTTGAATATTTCTAAAAACACCATACTTGGTATTTAGAATCTCTTTTAACTTTTCTACCTTATAAGCACTTAAATCATCCTTTATATCTAAATAAACATTATATACATAGTTTGACTTGATATTATGATTTAACAAGTAATAAAACATCTTATAGTAAAACGTATCAAAATCTTGATTAAAAGAACCATTATTAATTTTAGACTTATCTATTACAATAGCTCTAAATCTTAAATCGGTAGCAAAAAAATAGTCTATAAGTTCTTTATAAAACTCGTATTGAGAACTAGACACATTACTCCACTTTATTTCTCCTGCAAAATGATGCTTTTCTTTTAGTGTTTTGATATACTGCGTATGTAATTTTATTTGCGGATAAGCACAACTTACATAACTAAGTAACATAAAATTTTGATGGTCGTTTTCTAAATGACAACTTTCATCACAATATAGATTAAATGTTTTTGATGCCATAACTTTAAAATCTTGTAATATCTCTTGGTATTTTTTTAAATACTATATGGTATTTATCCATTAACTTTTGGTCTAACAAACACAAATCTGCATAAATAATATATTGACTAGCTTTTGTTTTTAGGGTTCTTAAATAGCTTTCATCTAATGTTGTTAAACTATCCTTTTCATAGTAAAAATAGTAAGCTGTATCATGCTTTTTACCTAATAAAAATTTTTCTTCTTGCTCTTTAAAAACATCTTTGGTTTCTGTGTACCAAACATACTCTAGTATTTTAGATAACGGTACATCTTCATTTAGCATTTTATCTGCTTTGAATAGTGGTTGCCCTAACTCATAATAACTAAAATCTCCTCCAGTACCTTCAACTGCTTTTTTATCTTCTCCATAACCGTTAATTACTCTTTTTACTCTTTCAGCAGTAATGTCATTCGCGTAGTTTTCCATTTCTACTAAAATGAATTTTCTATTACCTCCATCTTGTTTATTTAGGTTTAAAACTGCATGTGCAGTAGTACCAGAACCTGCAAAAGAATCTAGGATGATTGCTTCTTTGTCTTTTATAGCAACATTAATCAGATATCTAATTAAATCTTTAGGTTTAGAGTAATCAAAATTTACTCCTATTGCACTTAATTCTTTTGAACTATGTCTATTCTCAAATTCAGAAATCAAATTAGTAGGTGTTTGTCCTTCTTCCTGTCTTTCTTTCAGCCATATTTTAGTATAGATATTCCATTTTGCTGGTTTAAGTTCTGAGTCAATTAAAACAGCATTTTTTGTTTTCTTATAAACAATATTCCCTTTTAATTTTTCCTCTTTATATCTGTCAGCACTCCATCTCCAACAACCATCCTCTTTGTCTGGTAATACTTTTGCTGCATCTTCAGATTTTTCAGGCATTTTTTGACCAGGTGGAATAACTAAAGAACCATCAGGGCATTCAATAAAATACCTCTGATTTGGTCTAGAGTCTAAAGAAGATTGATATAAACCAAAAGCCCTATATCTTTCACCTTTTCTTTCACCCTCAGTTTCAACTTGGTTATATAGTTTTTTCACTAATTTTTCATCTAAGTCTGCTTTAAAATCTGAAATTTTAGATTTATTCTTAGCATAAACTAATATATAGTCAATATTTGGCGAGAAATAATTCCCTTTGTTTCCTCCTGTCTTCATAACTCTAGAAACAATTCCACACTTGTTGTTAAAACCAAAAAGTTCATCACAAAGAAGTTTTAAACTCGCAATTTCATCATCTCCAATACTTATAAAAATAACTCCATCATCAGAAATTAGTTTTTGTAAAAGCTTTAATCTAGGATACATCATGCATAACCATTTGTCATGCCTTGATAAATCTTCACTTTCTTTACCTACTATTTTACCTAACCATTTTTTTATTTGAGGATGATTAACATTGTCATTATATTTCCACTCTTCATTACCTGTATTGTATGGAGGGTCTATATAAATACACTTTATTTTGCCTTCATATTCTGGCAATAAACTTTTAAGTGCTTCTAAATTATCACCATGTATAATTTTATTATCAGAAATAGTCTCTTTACTTTCTTTACCATTGGCAAAGGTGTATTGTTTTTCTAATATTTTATAAGGCACATCTTGGTGGTGGTTAATTACCTTTTCTTTTCCTATCCAATTAAGTGTTGGCATACAGTTAAGTCTTTACTTCTTTTTTAGACTATAAAAATAGAGTTTTAATAATCCATAAAAAATTTTATAAAAATATTTTTTTACACTCCAATAATAAACACGTAAACTACCCCATATAAACACCCCCACCCATTCTTAGGAGGAAAAACTCCCCCTGCCTTTATATATACAATATTTTTTTTCAAGCCAGTATAATAAACACAAGTTGAAAGCTGTGTTTCTCTACTTGTTATTTTATTGTTTCAAAAGGAAATACTCAACTTAAAAATTAAAAAAGAATGGTAACAATTATCAACTACAAGGAAAGACAAAAAGAGGATGGAACTACATTTTATGTTTTGGAAGTGCAAGGAGGTATAGAAATGATTAAGTCAAAAGCTACTGGTAATTTCTACGCTACAGCAAAAAAAGCCAATGTGCCTTCAACATTTGACGAAGCTATTTGCCAAGGCTTAATAGGTACTCAAATGGATGGAAGTATTAAAAAACAAGATTGTGAACCTTATGAGTACACTGTAAAAGAAACAGGAGAGGTTATAGAACTAACTCACACATATGTATTCTTACCACCAGAAGAAGTAGAGGTAATTCCACAAAATTCATTTAAAGCTGAAAACATTTTTAGCAAGAATGGAATCTTAGAACCTACTATGTAACATTTTCTCTTACCACCAGAATAATAAATTATATCAATTTGAGCCTTTCTTCTATGAACTTGAATAATGGATATATTATTTATTCTGGTGGTTTTATCAATCTCATATAATTATGAATATAGCAGAAGTAAAAGTATCATACACTACCAATAATACAGAAAAACTTAAAGTAACAAATAGTAAAACCTCCTATGATTTTTTATTAGCTTGTTGGAATAAAAGCACTTTAGAATTGCAAGAAGAATTTAAAGTATTATTATTAAATAGGAACAATCAAGTATTAGGTGTTTATCCATTATCAAAAGGAGGTACAGCAAGTTCAATAGTTGATGTTAAATTATTATTTTCTGTAGCTTTAAAGTGCAACGCTCATGGAATTATATTAGCACATAATCATCCAAGTGGTAATTTAACTCCAAGTGAAGCAGATAAAAGACTTACTAATAAAATTATCGAAGCAAGTAGAATTTTAGATATTGTTATACTAGACCATTTAATAGTTACAAAAAGTAATTTCTATAGTTTTGCCGACAACGCATTAATGTAAGCTTACATATATCATTACAAAAACCGTCTGAATTGAAATCTTAAAATTATTTCAGATTAATATTAATAGCGTTTTCTTTTAAATTTAATTTTTAAACATGTAAGTTTGGTTTCTTCTGAAAATTTAGGTTAATGTTAACTAAAGAGTTTATAGATAGCACAGGTACAAAAGCATACAAATCCATTAATATAGGTTTGTACAACACTGTTTATCTTATAAATATTGAAGAACAAAGTGAGCATCAAAAGATGTTTGACGAAGCTAATTTTATAGTAAAAACATTACCTAAAAATAAGATAGAAGAAAATGCGATTGAAAATATTACAAGCTATTTATTTCCTTTTTTAAAAAAAGGCTATTTATACAAAAACGATAATATTTTTCCCTTTGGCATTAATCAATCTGGAATACTACTTTTAAACGGAAGTGATTATTTTTTTACGGAAGTTAAAACACTTTCTTCAAACTTCATCCAACAATACATTTCAAGTTTAATAGATAGTAAGAATGTAGATTTATATGAACCAATTAATATTGAAGATTTAGAAGATTCTGGCATTGTACTAAATGATGAAGCTAAAAAACAAATAAGAACAATTTCTGCACAAATAGATAAATTAAAAGAATCTGGTCAATACCTACACATCTTACCTATTCTTGAAAATTTTATAAAAGAAGAAAGAAATGTAATAGATTCAACTTCCTTTTTAAGCTCTATTATTGTTAATGAAGATTTAAAAATATCACTACCTCAATTCAATGATTTAGAAATAAAAATAAGTACGCTCACAAAATGTATTTACTTATTATTCCTTAATCATAAAGAAGGCATTTACTTAAACGATTTAATTAATTATAAGGTAGAATTAATAGATTACTATAAGCAATTATCTTCAAGAGACGATTATGATAAAATGCTATTGAGTATTGACAAAATAATAGATTTAAATAGCAACGAAATTTATGTTCATCTATCAAGAATAAAATCATTCTTTTACAAAAAATTTGACAAACAAATAGCTGACAATTACATTATAAACGGAGCTAAAAAAGCAAAAAAATCTATCTCTTTAACTTCTGATTTAATTATTTGGAAGAACAAACACGATAATCTTTTCTAAACTTTGCAAGGTTGCAAATACCACCAAAGAAAATAATTCTAACTTATTATTGCTGTGTAATTAAAAAGCAACCAGTTTTGATAAAGGAGTTTCTAAACTATCAGCAATCTTTTGAAGTGTATATAAAGTCGGATTTGTTTTACCAGCTTCTAATCTTGCCATATTAGATTTTTCAAAATTACAAGCAGCAGCTAAATCTTGTTGAGCAATATTCTTAGATTCTCTAATATCTTTAATACGCTTACCAATAGCTAATTGTAATTTTTCTTTATCTGTCATTAGAAGATTTTAATATGTTATCAAAAATGATAATTATTAAATCTCTTTGGTTATCATATATGATAAATATATAAATTAGCACTATGTTAAACATTCTACTACTAATTGAATATCAAGAACCATTATCTAGTCATGAGATTGGCGAAGCTATAAGGTATTTATTTTATATAGCTTTTTTTATTGGAGCTATAAAGTTTTTAAACGGCGTAACAGAACAAAAAAAAGAGGAGACTCTTAAAAGAAAAAAGAAGGAAGAACTTAGGAAGAAAAAAACAAAAGAAAAAGAAGAAAAAGCTTTAGATAAACTTATATCTGAAGAGATGATATTTATTAAATGGAAAGAAAAAAAAGAAAGCTTAGAACTAAGCATAGAAAATGAAAAAAACACCCTAAAAATATTAGAAGGTTACATAAAAGATTTAGAACAAACTTTAGGTAAACCTCCTTCTTTTAATGAGTTTATAGATTATTTTATACAAAAACTATCTAATATAAAAATTAAAAAAACTGAGGAAATATACTCTTATCTAGTTACCTGTTGGGAATCAAACAACAATCAGAGGGTTGATTATGACTTTGTTTATAATAATACATTTATAAAAGCGGCATTATTTAAAGATATAAAATTAGAGAAAAATAACACTACCAATAAAGCTGTTAACACAGCTACTAAAATAGACGAACCTCAAGCAAATCTTACTGATTTCAACACAAATTTGTGGCTTGAAGTTGAAGAGAGGTTTAAATATAACTACCCTGTACAAGTATACATTATAGACACAAAAGAAGAATACTATTCAGTTAATATAATAGTTCCTGATTACGGAGTTCCAATATCTGATTATAAAAACTTCTCAGGGAAAACAGGGATACTACCTATTAAAAGTTTGTTCCAAAACATACGAGAAACCAAAAATGATGAGATTCAATCTTATATAGGTAAATTAATAAATACTAGGATTGTTTTTATTGACAAAAAATTAGATCAAGTAATACTTGAGCCATTAGTAAAAGTTTAGCCTATGTCTTTAAAATCTATATTAAATCAAATAATGATGGAATATGAAGCTAACTATTCAAAAAAACCATCTTTTGAAAATCTGTTACAAGATTGCATCAAATTAAAAGGAATAATTACAACAGAATTTTTAATTACCTCTTTACAAGAAGGTTGGTTATTAAATGGAGGCGAAGATTTAGATTTTTCATCAATCTATAATAAATACTTTGGCTATGATAGAATACCATTGTATGAAAAATTAGAAGAAATAGAGTTTTCTAAATATAAAATTAAAAAGAACAATAATGAAGAATTATTTAATTCTGGTGGTACTCAATTTGATGAATATGTTTGGGGTATTTTAGAAGATTTCCATAAAGACCAACATCATATATCTGGTCATATAACAAATGTCTATCAAAACAATTTTGAGGTAACTTTTAATATTAAAGATATAATTCATATTCCAAAAAGTATGGATTTAGAATACCCTAAAATTAAAGGAATAATACCTAAAGAAAAATATAAATACTTCGATTCTCTAACAATAGAGAGTTTTAAAAATATAAAGTTCGATGTTAAAATATTGTTCATCGAAAAATCAAGTAAAACGTTAATATTAAAACCTTGCAATTATGAAAAGTAAAATAACATTACTATTGATATTATTTATATCGTTTAACACATCCTCTCAAATTAATATAAATTCAGTTTACACTATAAATAAAGGAAGTAAAGGTGGATATGAAAAAATGAAATTTGAAGTTAATAGAAATCAAATTACAAAAACAGATTTATTCTATAATAAAACAGAAAACTATAATGTAAAACTAAAAAACTATGGCTACGAGGAAACAGGTAAATATTATGAAAAATATATAAATAATAGTTACTTCCCGAACTATGTAGTTTTTTATAATACAAAAGGTGGTACAGTCATAGGCATTGAAGAAACAAGTTCTAATTCTTCAAAACTATACCTTACTCAATATGGTTTTGAACAAAGCTACAAATCAAAAAAAAAAGAAGTGAAAGTTTCATCAGAAGGTAAATTTGACTTAATAACAGAGTTATCATCTATAAATAAAATATCTCCTTTTTATTATAATTACATTTTTAATAAAAATTATTTTGATTTTGAAAAGAGAACAAGTAACAAAAACGGTTACACTGAATTATATAATTTATCTAACTCAATTTTAGATAAAAAAATAATTATAGCTTTTAACAACAGTAATTCCTTTAAAAAAATAATCTATATAGGTACATTAAACGAGAGGTATAATTTAGAAAACAGGTTAAAATCAAGAGGGCTAAAACATTATAAAGAAGGTGAAAAAACTTTTTTTTATAAAGAAGGACTTTACTACTCTTTAAACCACGCCTCTCAACATTTGGTTGTTCATATTGTAAATGATATTGATAATATGTAATAGGTATAAAATGTTATTTTTTGATAAATTTATTATTGGCAGTCAATATGAAAAATATGAATTTGATTTAGAATATGAAAAGACCACCATAAGAAATAATATAGAATATGTTATTTACAGGTATAAGAAATACGAAAAACACTTCTTTTTAGATACAGAAATTAAAAGAGGTGTTTTTCTATCTTATAATGGAGATATATTAATGGAGATTACATTTTTATTCTAACTGCAAAAACTGCAACAATTACAGTCTTACATAAATTAAAAACAGGTTAAAAAAATTACTGCAACATACCTGCAACATACCTGCAACATTTTATCTAAAAAATGTATTTATATGATAACGTATGAAAAACACAATTAACACAAGTACCTAAAAAACAACTACATGAATACAAATGATAATCATTGAAAAAGATTTAAAAGTGTCTCATAATCAGGTGGTCCATGGTTCGAGTCCATGTGGGACCACGTAACAAACTCGTAACATACTATAAACAGTACTGTTGCGAGTTTTTACTTTTTACAGGGTGCTTCAGAGGGTGCTTATATCTCAAAAACAGCAAATTAAGCTCAACTCACTATATATAAAGATACAAAATTCTCAGCTATTTATATTCTATATCAGAGACGAAAATAGAATTCTTTCTATAAATGTACGGGGGTACTTCAAAAAAACTGCCTCTATATTAAAGCATATAGCCTTAGTCCCTATAGACAGAAACTCTCATTTAATTTTTTTCAATTAAAACCTCCAAAAAGAATCTATTATTTTTTTTGCGCCACTTCTCCCCCCCCTTTACAATTGGACAATCAATCTGTTTAACACAAATAAACTTGTAAAATATAAATAGCCATAAAACATAAAATTATAGGCAAAAACAAGCTCTTCTATTAATTTACCCGTTATTATACAATATCTTCATTCGATTATTAGGAAAGTAAAATTTTAGCCTACAGACAAAAAGTGTATACACATACGTAAACTTTAAATTATACTTTAAAAACAACATTATTTACATCTTCTAAATATTGTATTTTTACGAGTATAAGGGTACTTCCTCACGCATCCTCTTAGATTAACCTTAATTAAAAATTATGAATGAAACTGAATCTTGCTTAAACGAAATCACAACCAAATACCCAAAAAAATGGGAAGACCTTGACAAAAGCATAAAAAGAATAATGCCTCACAAGCAAGATTCTCCTTTTGACCCCTATGAATCTAAGTACTACAAAGAGTTTATACTATCTAATAGAAATGATCAGGTAGAATATATCCCCACTGAACAATTATCAGAATCTTTCATTAAAGCTCATAACTCTCTTATTGGCAATAGTGGTATATATATGATAGACTTCCAAAATCTACTTAACGATTATGATGAAAGTTATTTTGATCTTGAATCTTGGAGTAATGATCGAAAAGAAGTTATACTAAATAGTATTAACAACTACTTGTTTGATTGTAATATTTTTAAAGGCATCTTTTTCTTTTCTCAACTAAGTGAGGCTTTTAGGGAAATTGATAAATCACTTCACAATTTGGACAATATAAAATACTTTGGTGCAAATAAACCCAGTTGGCTACAAACTAAAATTAAAGAAATATTAGAACTAGAAGTTAAATCCATTAAAGATACATTAATATTTAATTACAAGCCTATTTACTCCAAATTAGATCAAGTGCTATATAAAACAAAAGCTTCAAGTGAATTTTATAAATTTTCAGACAATGACTGGTTTAAAATAGCTAAAGCTATTGCTGAAGGTTATATAGACTTTGAAGCAAGTCATTATATAATTGATAAAGAAAGGATATATATTGAAGCTGAAGCTTCTAGATTAGTTTCCAATTATATTTACGGAAGTGAATTTAAAAAACAGTCAGTTAATGCCTACCTTAATCAAACAAAGTCAAATACTCCTACTAACAAAAACATCTTTATTCCTAGCAGAATAAAAGCTTTAGAATTTATTGCTGAAGAGGCTAAGAACAATGGTTTTGAGTCTGATTATTTTAAAGAAAAGTTAAAAAAGTTAAAGAAAGATAATCTTTTTTAACACTCCTTTTTTTAATACTGGTAATGAAATAGTAAAACTGTAAATTTTCTTCTATTTGCAGTAGCACAACAAAAAAATGTGCTATAATATCATGAGTATTAAATTAGTAAAAACAATTGATTTTGATTTGGAAGAGTTCCAAAACATTATCAGGAATTCAGTTGCCTCAGTACTGAAAGAACAAAATGAGTTATTAATAGGAACTTCTAAAAGAGATTCTTCTGATTATTATCTCTCAAGGAAGGAAGCTGCGGAGTTTTTAAAAATTTCCGAAACTACATTATGGAGTTTGGATAAAAAACAAATTCTCCCAGCAAAACGCTTACATGGAAAAGTATTATACTTAAAAAGTGACTTACTCAACTTCCATAAACAAGCAGCTTAAACTAATTTAAGCAAAAAAACAATTATTTAATAACCAAAAAGACAAAGTGATATCCTCATATCGCTAGGACTCTCTTTGTCTTTTTTTTAAAACAAAAACAATGGTTTATAGAAATTATTTAATCACAATTAACAGCAATTTATTCAATGCTCTTGAATCAGTAGTAGAGAAGCATAATAAACATTTAGACAAAACAGATAAAAACAGAATTAGCATGGACAAAGCTGTATTTTTAATACATTATATTGATTACAAAAAAAGTCAAGTAAGAGAAAATTCTCAAAGTACTTTTGTAAGAATCTCTTCTCAAACTCTTAACTCATTTTTAAAGAAAGAGCTTAAAAAATATAAAGCTTTTTTAGTAAAACATGAGTTTATAAAAACAATACCTTATTGCAAAATAAGCAACCTAGCTATAGGGTACAAGGTTTTACATATAAGAGCTACTCAGAAGGAGGATAAAGACACTTATGACGTTTATGAATTTTTAAATAAAGAGTATGAAACATTTTTATTTAAAGAAATAGACAAAATTGAAAGCAAAAAGAAAAAAGCTGCTGACAGAAACACCAAACATTTAACGAAATGGTTAAATGGAGACGAAATCCAAATAGACTGGAAAAAAGCTCTACATTTTATCGATAAAGGTTCTTTTAGTGATGAAAAAAAATCTCAATATTCTTCTAGTGTAAATAAAATTCGTTTTAATCATTGGCATTACTCTAGAACTACGAATGATAATAGACTTCATAGCAATTTAACAAATATGAAGGAGGAATTGAGAGTATTCTTAACTCATAGAGAAGAAAATTTAGTATCACTAGATATTGAGACTTCACAACCTTATCTATTAGCAGGCATATTAAATTTACTCAAGAATAAATCGGTATCTAAACTTGATTTTATACTTGGAGGAATACGTAGTAAGGACGTGAGAGACAAGTTTCACTCTCTAATGAATTCTATTTCTTATGAACCTATTGATATCACTGGTATAAAGCTCTACATAAAATTTATTCGTCAAACTGACTTTTATCTATATGTAAACGAAAAGTTATGTGACGATTTTAAAAAGAAAATAACGGATGAATCAAATAAAGGTTTTTATATCAAAAAAACTTATTGTACAAAACGATCTAAACAAATAGTAGAGTCAGTTAAGGCAAGAAAATATTGTAAATCTTTAACTTTAGAGTACATGTATTGTTCTCTCGAAAACTATTCTGAAGGGATAAAAGAAATAAAACGAATTTATCCAGAACCAGTAAATAAGTTTATTTATGGTTTTAAATATTGTAAAGAAATAGAAATACCAAGAAAGAAAAGAAAGTTACCTGATAAGAGGAAAATAAAAAAAGCAAAAAAATTATTTCCTAAGTTTCTTCAACAGGTAGAATCATTTATCATTTTAGACGTTATAACCAAAGAGTTATCTAGAAAGTATCCTAAAATGTTTATGGCTACGATTCATGATAGTGTAATTGTCACAAAAAAACATGAGTCTGAAGTCAAAAATTATTTAAGAAATAGGTTATTAGAAATATTTGATTTACCACCAAAAATTAAAAGTGAGGACTGGACTCCTCACTTTTTTTGTATAACAGCTTATATTTTCTGTATAGAAAAAACAGATACATGGTCACTAATGGGTGAATAATAACAAAAAGATAGATGTTTATCTCCTCATAAGTTATACCTAAAGAATCAGCTAAGATTCTTAAAAAATCTACACAAAATTGAAAAACGTCTTTCACTTTGAATTATCTCTTATAAAAATATAATAGAGCACATATAAACCTATTAAAGTACCAATTGCTGTACTCCAAATGGTATCCCCTCCACTTTCAGCTTTTAAATCACCTATAACACTCGACTGAAAAAATAAAAACCTTATCATTATTTTGATACTTTTTTAATAGTTTCATCCATTTTTGATGCTTCCATAAAAACTGACCCCACTTGTTTGTAAACCATTCTTTTCCCACAAACATCGAGAGCATATGTAGCTCCATGTAAACCTTTGTTCTTATCTACAACCTTAATATTCTCTTTAGGACAATTTTGTTCAATTGAAACGGTCTTAATCAAAGTCTTCTCAGTTGTTCCAAAAACTGTTCTATTCACAGCTCCACATGAGAATAAGGTTAAACTTGTTAATGTTATTAATACTATTTTTTTCATTGCCTTAGTATTTATTGTTTATTAAAATTCCATTTTATTATATACTTTATAAGAATTCCATTGTATTGATATTCTTCATCAAAAATTAATGACAAACGACTATTATCAACAGTATATTCAAACAAAAGCGTTTGAGCAGAAGTAGACATAATCAGTCTTAATTTATTAGGAGGAACAGTAAGCCATCCAAATTTAGAATCACTAAGAGTATTGTTTTCAGGATATAAGATTTTACCTGAACCGTCTCTTTTAAAACTAAGAACAGTTTTGAGTTTATCTCTTTCTTTTAATCTGTTTTCTATTTTAGTTTTTGCTTCATTATAACTTAAATTACCATGATTAGTTATTTCAACTATTTCTGAATTACTATTTACCCAAGGGTGTCTTGTCAGTAAATCATCTGAAGAACTAGAGCTTAATTCTTCATTAGAAGAACAACTAGCGAATAATAAAATACTACAAAACAGTATTAAGATTTTTTTCATAATTAATTTTTTAATGTTTTTTTATGTGATTCAAAAATAAACAAAAATAGGTTATAAACAACCCATTGTTTTCAATTCGTTAAAATCAACTAATTGTATGCAATTTTGGTATATGTCAAAATACCAACGAAAAAAGGAGTTACCTCAATTCTGTATTGAATTAGGTCAACATATTAGAAAACTTAGAAAGCAGAAAGATTTAAGTATAGAGGAAATTGCCTATAAAGCTGGAATTGACGGTCAAAACCTTAGAAAATATGAACTAGGGAAGCAAGAAATGAAAGTTTCAATGCTAAAAAGGATTGCTAATGCATTCGATATGACTACTTCAGAATTATTATTGTTTGATAAAGAAAAATAACAATTTAACCCTTCTTACTCGTTTTTCATTAGAGAATAAAACTATAATTAATCTTCCTAATTTATTACCAACTTCAATAAATTAAATTCTCAATAAATAATCACAAAAAAAGTGATTTTAATTATGTTTCTTTATCCTGAAAATTTCTCTTTCAACTCCTATTAAATACGACCTTGATTCTCATAGAAGGTTTTACTTGTTTTTTTAAATGGATTTTTTTGGGGAAAAATACATTTAAAATTACGGATATCCCTTTTTTTCTTTTTTTGAAATAACATAAGTTTACAGATATCTGTAAACTTTCAAAACATATAAGCTTAATATTTTTAGTTTATTATAAGATTATAAATAAAAATTGAAACAAAAAGAACACCCTCATATTTTTAATTTCGTTGAAGAAATATCTAAACCTGAAACATACAAACAGTTGTATCCAGATGAAAAAGAAGGAATTGTAATTGCTCATTTGTACCAACGTGTAAAATCTGGGCGCTATAAAAACGATTCTTTTACTGCTAAAGATATTCACTCTCTATTTGAAGAGACAATGAATGAAGAGGAGAAAAGAGTCTCTGATGTAAAAGGACGTATTAATAAACTTCAAAAATACTTTCTAAAATATAATGAAGAAACACAACTATACTCTTTTCAAGAATATGGTATAAAATTTTGTAGAATAGCAGAAGAAACACTAATAGGCTCTTTAAAACCTACAGAAATTAAAATTATATGCTCGCAATTAAAACAACAGCTTCGAGAGTCTATTGGAGATGAAAAAAAAATAAAGGAATGGTTTACTATACATTTCAAAAATTTCCATCCTAACTTAAAACAGCAAATAGATTTCTTAGACAGACAAATTGATGAAGCCGTCGAAAAGTTAAGAAACGATACACTTTCCGAAAAACAAACACCACTAAAATTATTACAAACAGTAAGTAATGATCTTTTTGATATTCAGAAAAAAAATGATGAGTTACGTTCTGCTTTTTCTGAAACTTATTCAATAAGTACATTATTATATGAAATAGAGACAGAACAAAAAGAATTACTAGAACACATGAAACATACTCATCGTTTCTTTAACAATGCACAAAGTAGTCTCAGAAATACTAACAAAAGGTTAGATCGAATACAACCCAAAATAAGACAATTATTCTTTACTCTAGGACAACCAGAATATAGTGCTAAAATAGACCGATTCATACTGTTTCTACTAAAATATTCATCACTAGAAAAAAAAGGAAAAGATAAAGAAATAGTATTTCCAAAAGAAATAAACACAAAAACAACTAACTATAAACGACCTAAATATCTATTACTAGATAGAGATAGAAACCTATTCCCTACTCAAGCAAAGCCCCGAAAAAAATATATAAGAAATCCGAAAGTTGAAAAATTAAGCAAAGCCATATTGCAAAAAGCTTTTGACGATACCGAAATAATAGAAAACTGGGTGAATTTTTTTTTTCAAGAATTACAAAAACGTAAAGTACTAAATATTTCGCAAGGTTTTTTTTCTGTATTAAAAGAAACTAATGATTTTACAATTGCAACAAAGGTTACGTTTAGAGTAATAGAAGATGCTCATAATAATGAAAAATACAAAGTAGATATTGACAAAACAGATTTTGTGAAAAATAAAAATACTGCATTATGGAAAACAATGATATTTCAGAAATAGAATATCTGGACTTTTTAAAAGAAGAAGACGCTATTCAATATTTTGGAAAATTAGACTATCTATTAAAAGACGGCACACATTTTCAATGCTATGGAGATCAAATACCGTATTATAGATTTTTAAAAAAAAATAAAAAATCTATAAAAGCATTTTATCAGCGTTTTTATGGTATTATTTTAAAAGAAGAAAACAAAGAATCAGACTCCTACTTTTTCCTCGATTTCAATGATTCAAGTAGAGGTAACATACCTCAATCCTTTAGGGATATTCTTAAAAACGATTATATAATAATAGGGTTAATAATGTATAAAATTTTACATTCTGAAAAAAATCTTGAATTGACTTCTATTATAAAATTAAAACAAACTATCAGGAATGATTATCAATCGTTTAAACCTGGTTTAATAAAGCTTATAGCTCAGTCTACAGCAGACAAAGACAATTTTAATGATGATGAAGCTATTGATAATGCCATAGAAAGAGCATTAAAGCAATTTAGAAAGCTAGCATGGCTAGATTATAAAGGAGATACTTTTGAACTTCGTGCTTCCTTTCATAGAATTATAACATTATACGAAGACATCATTCCAAAAATAGACACCGTAATAGAAAGCTATCAATGAAAAAATATCCACGAATATATAGTTTAGGTTCTATAAATATTATCCATCATCAAGAGTTTGATTATGAATTCCATCCATTTAGAACCGATTTCACAGGCGAAAGTGGTGTGGGAAAAAGTATTATAACAGATTTAATTCAGTTAATTCTTATAGGTTCTACACATTACAAATCATCTACAAAAGGACAAGATGAAAGACCTTATAATAGCCTTGTAATAGAAACTCCTAGTAAAGGAGATTATGGATATGCATATCTAAATATAGAAATAGCTAAAGAAGAATATCTTTTAATAGGTTCTTACATAGAACGCCGCTCTAAAAAAACACAAGCCTTTATTGTACAAAAGAGTTTAGACTTTGAAAAAGACAAACTGGTTCCATTTAACAAACCATTTACAGTAGAAGACTTTGAGAAAGAAGATAAATGGATGACTTTACAAGAATTTCATAATCATATTAACACCAACAATCACTTAGGGTGTAAAATATATAATCTCTTTAAAGATTATCATCAAGTATTATTCGTAAACAAATTATTACCTATAGATGTTTTTTCAAGTAATAGTGATCTTGAAGATTACGCAAAAATATTACAAGCTTTTGCACGCAGAGGGATTGATATAAAAACCGACATGAACCTACAAGAGTTCTTACATGGAAAATCTATGAAGTCTAAATTTTACAATCAATTTCAAGAAGCTGTAAAAAAAATGGAAGATTCTATTAAGAGCCATAGAGAAAATCATCAAGAAGTCTTAGAAATTAAAAAGAAAAATAAGCTAATAAAAAAGCTAAACGATTTAAAAATAACTAAAGACAATGCATTTGTAAAATACAATCAAGCTAGATTTTGTTTTAATAATTATAAACTATCACAGATAGATAATGTAATAAATCAAGCTGTAAAAACTTACTTTACAGCAATATCAAATATAAAAGCCTTAAGAACCTTAAAAAATGATACAATAGATAAATGTTATACTAGCCTTCAAAATTTAAATAAAGAAGAAAGTGACTTAAAAAAAGAAAACGAGAACTTAGAAATTACCGTAGCCTTTTTTAAAATAGTAGATGAAGCCATAAGATTAATGTCTTTAAAAACATCAGATGCAGTAAAAATAGCTTACCATGCATTTAAAAAGAATGAAATAGATATAAATAGATATGATCAATTACAAAAAGAATTACAATTACAAGGCTTAGAAAAACATTTTAACACACTTGACCATACTAAAACATTTAAAGAAATTGTTAATTTACTACAAGAACGAATTTCACAAAATAAAGCTGAAGTAAATAAATACAAAGAGCTCATAAATTTTAACGATTACAAAAACCCAAAATCAATGGCATATTGGGTAATTAATCAAGCTAGAGGTTTAAATCTACAAGAAGAAAGTATTATTAGACATTTTTTTGATATTGATACAATTAAACCTAAAAAAATAAATGAAAACAGCAGATACCTGCCAAATCCTAATGAAATTTTAGAAGCTCTAAAAAATTGCAAAAAAGAACCTGAAAATAATGGGTTTTGGATAGTACTTTCAGGACTTCACATTTTTGTTAAAGAAACTAAAACCCCTATTTTCAAAACGATTAACATTGAAGAATTAAAGAAAATATTCAAATCGGATAATCAAAACTTAAAAATACAACTAGAAGAAAAAGAAACAATATTAAAAATAAACAAAAAATTATATGAATTTGTTTTAGAACATTTGACTGAGCCAGATACAGATTTAAAAATATGGTTAAATAGAAATAATTTACAGAAACAAGCCAAGCAACAAAAAGAAGTTTTTAGACGCTTTGAGAATCATAATTTTGATGATGAAATAATAAAATACTCAGAGAAAGATCGTATAACAGCCAAGTTTGATAAAACGAAAAAAAGATTAGCTAAAATAAGTGTAGAAATAAGAAAATTTGATAGTCTACAGACGGAACTCAATAAAATTGAAATACATTCTCTACCTGATAATAATCCTCAACTAATAAATCTTGCTAAAAGATATAAAATTGAAACCAACCCAGTTTCAAAAATCACAATAAAAGAAGACTCTTTTTTACTTGACTTTATTACTCAACATACTAAAACTATTGAGCATTTAAATATTGAAGAGGGGATAAAAGAAAAAATTAAAGAAAAAAAAGAATTAGAGACTGAACTTGAAACCCTTAAGCTTAAGTATACATATATAAATAATTTAGACAACTTTATAGAAGAGTCAGAATACAATGAAAAATTTAAAACCTATAAAGATGCTGATGAAAGTTATTGGGATGATATTAGAGCTATATTAATTGCTTATGAATTAACAAATAAGCAGGAACAATTAAAAGGAGAACAATCATTCATAGAGTTAGCAAAAATGCTATTCCCTTCAGAAATCTTTAAGAATGTTGCATTTAATGAAACTACTATATTAGACGAAATTGAAAAATATCTAGAAAAGATAATAGAGGCAAATGCAAAAATAAATCAGAATAAACTTATTGCCATTAAAGACATTCTTGACGAATTAAGAACAGAAATTAGTAAGGAAATTGAGATAAATAAAGAAATTAGGAAATTCTTTAAAGAAGATTATGCAGAAATTACAGGGGATAACAACGCTTTTTTAGACATAAAACTTAGTAATACTATCTCGCTTAATTGGATAACTGAGTACTTACAAAAACTTTCTAAAGTAGATTTCGGGCTGTTTGATTATCAGGAAAGTTTGAACTCAAAAAATGAGAAGTTACCTTCTTTAAAAGACAAGTTATTATATGCGTACAAACAATTTAGTAAAACTCCTGAACCTGACATTTCTGTTAGAAAATTACTAAACCCTTATTCTTATTACACTTTAGATTATAAAATGATAACAAAAAGCGGGAAGCTAAATTCTGGTAGTACAGGGCAAACTTACACATCAATAGCTTTACTATGTATCGCTAAATTATCTCTAAAAAATGGAAATACTAATAAAGTAAAACCTATTCCAGGATTGCGTTTTATGAGTATAGATGAAGCTGAAGGAATAGGTTCTAACTTCGATACGTTGAGTGAAATTGCAAAACGTTTTGATTATCAAATCATTTCTTTATCCATTAGCCCTAATAAACTTAAAAAAGAAAACCAATACACTTATAGACTTACAAAAATTAAGGGAGAGGAAAGAGCAAACCATCATCCATCGGTAATATTTAGCTAAACTATGAGAGAAGAATTAACTTGGCGAGTACTGGAGGGACTTTATCGATTGTATAAAGGTAAAAGCACTCGTTTAAAATTAATGAATAACATCTATGTAAAAAGAGTTTTATATGATATAAAAAGAGTTATTGATTATAAAGAAGGAAACATGAATGTTATTATAAAACACAAAGACTATGATAAGTTTTTCGAAGATAACCTGTTAGATCAATACCTATACTACGCAAACTTTTTTAAAGAAGTAGACATAGAAATATCAGCACAACGAAACTATTCAGAATATGTGTTGAAATCCCTAATGCTTATACATAAGAATAAAGAAAATTTAAAGGGCACTTTATCAACACCACATATATTTTCCAGTAATTTTTTTGAAGAAAAAGATTCTAAATTTCTAGACGATAATAAAAGATTACGTGATGATATTTTAAAAATTCTTGGAGCTAAGGAATTTCCAATGCAATCACCAAAATCTCAGCAATGGAAACTAGTTGTAGATTGTAAAGACCCTAAGTATATATTACTCTGTGAAAATATAGATTTTTTAAAAGACCCTTGGCTTTTTAGAGAAAATAATATAGAGCTATGGCATTTAGGTGGTAATAATACTAAAAAACTAGAAGAAGTTCCATCAAAAAAAATAATACACCCAGTATTTTACGTCTGTGACTGGGATTATCATGGATTAAACATATACATCCGTATAAAAGAAATACTAGCTAAAAAAGATAAAGAAATCACACTTTTAATCCCTAAAAACCCAACACTAAAACCAATAAAATCAGGAAAACATTATAGTGAGTGGAGAGAAGAAGAATTTACAAACTTAAAACGAGATGCTTTTACTAAAGAAGCGCAAAATTTAATAGAAGAATTAGTTTCAAAAAATAAATGGATAGAGGAGCAAACTATTAAACCTATTGATTTGGTATTAAATAAATTCAATTAAAAAACAAAAACATGAGAGGATTTAGATTATTAGCTATAAGACCTTTAATAGATTGTGATGAAGTATATTTAAAAGGACTAGACCCTAACGGGATATTTTCATTTTACTCTAACTATAATTATTTAAATAAGAAAGGTGAATCAGTCAAAAATAATGAAGCTGTAGAAAAAATAATTATAGAAAAAGATGATTCTTTTAATATATACCGAGAAGAGATTAATAAAACTTCAATTAACATTTCAGCTTTAGTTGGTAGAAATGGTTCTGGAAAAAGTACACTACTAGAATTATTTTATGTGACTTGTTTTGCCATTGCTTTAGAAAAAGGAATTATCCCTGATAATACATACTATCATAAAAAATACTTGGAAGGAAAGGAAGCTTATTTACAAGAAATCATAGATAATATCCAAAGAGTACAAATGTGGTTGAGAGCTGAAATAATATATGCTATTGATTCAGATTTTTTCTCTGTCTCTTATTTTGAAGGAAATTTAATTCACAAACATATTCAAGGAAATAATAGTTACCCAAATTTTAAAAACAAAATATATAAAAACAACTCAGCTCCTGTTAATAAATATGTTTTCAATGAGGCTTTTTTTTATAGTATAGTCACAAATTATTCTCTTTATGGACTTAACTCAATAAACCAAGGACATTGGCTCCAAAGTCTCTTTCATAAAAATGATGGTTATCAAACTCCCTTAGTAATAACTCCAATGCGGACAAAAGGGATTATAGATATTAATGATGAGTTTCATTTTGCTCAGACAAGACTACTTTCTAACCTTGTAGATGAAAATTTTAAAACTAAAAACATTGTCAATAACAAAAAAGCTGAGTCTATTGTTTTCGAATTAGATACGGAAAGATTTACCAGTATAAACAACGTAGACATCGATCTAGTACACCAGAAGTATATTAAAGAATATAAGCTTTCAAATGGACTCCAATACACTGATGAAAAATTTTTCATAGATATCTATAATGCTTTAAATCGAGAAAAAAAACTAAGAATTAAAGAAATTGATATAAAAGCTGTTCCCCATTTTAACTCTCTTATAAAATATATACTAAGAAAATTAATTCGGATTTCACTTAACTATAAAGAGTATAATGAGTTTTATTTTCTTCCTAAAGATGGAAAACCTATACCTAGCTTACGAGAGTTTCGAAAGCTTTTATTGAAATTACAAAATGATAACAGCCATATCGTTTTAAAATTACGACAGATTTTGAATGCTATTAGATTCAATATATTTAAAAACTCAAAGACAGCACGCTGGAAACCTGATGATTCAATAAAGAATAATAAAAAGTTTACTTATTCATTAAAAACGGAAGAATTTGTTTCTAGAATTAAAGCTATAAAAAAAGAATTCTCCTCAATAGAATTAATTGAAATTATACCAGCCGCAGCTTATTTACCATATTTAAAAGTAGAAAAAAACAAGAAAGGAGAAGGTCATATTTTTGAATCTTTAAGTTCAGGAGAACAACAATTTGCACACTCATTACATTCTATTTATTACCACCTTTTAAATGTAAATTCTGTTTTTAAAAGTGATACGAAAAAGATAAAATATAGTTATGTAAATATTATTTTAGATGAAATAGAATTATACTATCACCCTGATTTTCAAAAAAAATATATAAGAGAGTTATTAAACGGTCTCAAAAATTTAAAACTAGATTACATCAAGGGAATTAATCTAATTTTCAGCACTCATTCACCATTCATTCTTTCAGATATTCCTGCAAATAACATTTTGAGACTCCAAGAAGGTCAGGTTTATAAAGAAGATATTGTTAAATCGTTTGGCGCAAATATTCACGATATTCTTGCTGATGATTTTTTTCTAAGTAATGGTTTTATAGGGGATTTTGCTAAAGAGAAAATTGATAAAGTCATCGGTTGGCTAAACTATAAAATTCTAAAAAACCAAATAAAATCTTTAAAAGATGAAATAGTTTTTTTAAAAAAAGAAGAAAAAAAAATTAGTGAGTTAAAATATAAAATATTAGAAGGTAAAGAAAAAGAGCTTGAAACTTATAATGAAATTTCAGACATATCCAAAGATTATTGCAAATCACTCATTGAAATTATTGATGAACCTCTTTTAAATAATACATTAAATGACATGTATCATATAGCTTATCCAAAAACTGAAAATGAAAAATTAGAAGAAGTTAAGGCTTTTGCTCGAAAATTAGGTGTAGCTGATAAATTAAACGATATAAATAAACAACTATGATATACTTAGGAGAACAAAAAGAAGCTTTAAGTGTATATAGTAATGAAGCTATCTGTTGGCTTGGTATAAAAATAAAAGGTCGAAAAACAAAATCTAAACCATCAGGATATAGATGTGTAGATTCGGAATGTATCTTATGTAATAGTAAAGCCACAATAAGAAAGAATATAAATCAGGATTACAGAGATTTATTTAACAATGATTTAATAAAAGAGCTTATAATATCAAAACCAAAACGTCTAAATGAAATTAACAATCAATTAAAACAAAAATATAATGACTTAGGATATACAGAAGAACAGTTTAATATTGAAACTAAAAATATATTTATTAATTCAGGTTACACTAATTGGTTTTTATCTAAAAAAATGAATTACAGATTAGCCAAATTACTAAACAAACACACTTGTACATATTGCAATAGAGAATATATTTTCGTTTACAAAAAGAATAAAGGAAAAGGATTAGTTCCTCAATTTGATCATTGGTTTCCAAAAACACACCATCCTTTGCTATCATTATCTTTTTACAATCTAATACCATCTTGTGCCACATGTAATACAATAAAAGCTGAAGAAGAATTTAGTTTAGACCATCATTTACATCCATATATAAATAAAGACATTTCTAATTCTTATAAATTTGATTACATCTATAATGAGGCTCACATTCCTGAAGTATTTTTAAGAGATAATTCTTTATCAGGAAATAACACTTTTGAAGCATTAAATCTTCCATTTATTTACAAAGGACATTCAGATAAAGAACTAAAAGATTTATACGATTTACGATTTAAATATTCAGAAAACTATTTAAAGAATCTTATTAAAAATACATTTGATAGTTATTTGCCTATAAGCGATGAGGAAAAATATCGATTAATTTTTGGAATTGAATTAAATTCAAAAGATTATCACAAGCGTGTTATGAGTAAATTTAAAAATGACATTATTGAGAAACTCCTAAGTATTTCTAATGATAATTAAATACTGGTTCGAATATTAAATAAAAAACAAAATATAAACTAAATGATTCAATTCTATGAGAATAAAAAATATAAAAGTAAAATGTTTTAGATTATTAGCCGATGTATCAATTGACTTAGAAGACGATATTACATTAATCATAGGAAGAAATAATACTGGAAAGACTTCATTATTTGAAGTAATTAAAATTTTTACTTCAGGAGAAGACTCTTTATCTTTTGAGGACTTCTCACAATCTTCATATCCTTTATTTAAAGAACTATATATTGATTTTAAAAAGACATTAGAGTTAGAAATTGATGAAGAGACAAAAGAGGCTATCGAAAAGGACATAATTGAACGTTTCCCTAAAATTCAACTACAAATTGAGTTTATTTATGACAAAGAAAATGACTTGTTGGTTGAATTGAAAGAATTTATTACAGATCTTGACGAAAAGAGAAATGACGCTTGTTCATTACTATCTTTCGAACCTCATAACTCTTTAGGATTATTAAAAGCATTTCATAATAGAGAAACAAGAGAAACTACTTTGATATCTTACTTTAAGGAAAACATAAAAAATCATTACAGATTAAAATGTTACGCTAAAGACATTTTATCAGATTACTTAAGAGAAATTGAAATAGGATATAAAGATAAGCTTAGAAAAATAGTTTCATTTGAAGATATAAAAGCACTTAGAGTATTAGATGATAAAAAAAGTGATCGGAATAAAACATTAGCTTTAGGTTTTTCTAAATATTATAACGAAAGAGATAAAACCGATACTAATGTCACAGCTGTAGAAAAATCCTTAACAGAAATTTCTAAAGACCTAAAAGCCAAATACAATGCTGTATTACAACAAATCATTAAAGAATTAAAATCATTTGGAGCATCAACCCCCATAGCTATACCCCCTATTTCAATTGAATCTGAATTTGATTCAGAATCTGTAATTAAAAATAATATAAAATATTATTACAAGCAAGATGAAATCGATTTACCAGAGAGCTATAACGGACTAGGATACAGTAACTTAATATACATGATTCTTGAATTAGCAAGTTTTATAGAACGTTTTAAAAATGCAAAAGAAGAAAAGGTTTCTGAATTTTTAACTGTACTAATTGAAGAACCTGAAGCACATATGCACCCACAAATGCAACAAGTATTTATTAGTCAAATAAAAGGGCTTATAGAAGAAGCGTCTAAACTTAAAATATATGTTCAATTAATCATAACTTCCCACTCTTCTCATATACTATCTGAAGCAGGA
This sequence comes from Tenacibaculum sp., assembly GCA_020631475.1. GTDB lineage: Bacteria > Bacteroidota > Bacteroidia > Flavobacteriales > Flavobacteriaceae > Polaribacter. Next base: position 50,173 of record JAHDHE010000001.1, read on the forward strand.
ATAGATTCTGAAAAAGGATTTAAGCGAATTAGATATTTTAACAAACTAGAAAAGGAAGTAGAAGTCAAAGACTTTAATATTCTTAAAATCTCCAATAAAAAACTTACTGCACGTTTTTTAAAACAATATTTAACCTTACATAAGTCTGACTTGTTTTTTTCTGATAAAGTAATTTTAGTTGAAGGTACAACTGAAAGAATGTTAATGCCACAATTCATTAAAAAATCAGCTCCTAAATTAGCAACACAATACATTACTGTCTTAGAAGTTGGAGGAGCATACACTCATAAATTCAAAGAGATTTTAGAATTTTTAAACTTACAAACTTTAGTTATAACCGATATAGATTCGATTGATGCTAAAACAGGGGAAAGATGTGCAGTAAACAACGGTATCAACGGTGAAAAAACATCAAATCATACTTTAAAAGACTGGATTCCTGCTAAAGAAACTATAAAAGAATTAATTGAAGTTAAAAATAAAGATAAAATAAGTTCTAATATTATAAGAGTTGCTTATCAAACAGAAGAGAATGGTATAACAGCTAGAAGTTTTGAAGAAGCTTTTATTAATTCAAACTTAAGTTTATTGAAATCCAAATACATTAATGAAAAAGGGCAAGAAAAAAAAGTAAAGAATTTATTTAGCTTTTCTAAGGTTAAGAAAATAGAAGATTTAACATCAGCAACCCCTTATGAATTAGCTCCAATAAGTTCAAGTTCGAAAACAAATTTTGCTTTTGATGTGATGTCATTTCCAGAAGAAATAGGAGAATGGAGAGTCCCTGTTTATATTTCTGAAGGATTAGAATGGTTAGAAAAATCAATTAAAAAAAATAAAGAAGAGGTAATAACAATCACAAAGACATAAATGGACACAATTAATCAAATTAAGAAAAAAATTGAAAAAAACATTAGTTATGTCTTAGAAGCTGGTGCTGGCTCAGGAAAAACGTATGCATTAATACAAACAATTAATTATTTAATAGAAACCAAAGGAGAAAAAATACAATTAAATAATCAAAGAATTGTTTGTATTACATACACTAATGTTGCCAAAAATGAAATTATAGAACGCTTACAAAACAATCCTTTAGTACTAGTTTCTACTATTCATGAGTTTCTTTGGGATTGTATTAAACCATATAATAAACAACTTTTAATTGAGTTTGATAAAATTAACACCGTAAACAATAAAAAAGAGCCAAGTAAATATGAGTTAGGACTAATTAATAGAATTAAAAGTGTAGAGTACAGTGATAGAAAATTTAGTGATTTTGAAAATGGAAAAATTGGGCATGATGACTTAATAACACTTAGTCTAAAGATGTTTGAAAACAATAAACTGTTAACTACAATTTTGGCATCTAAATATCCATATATACTCGTAGATGAATATCAAGATACAGCTCCTGAAACTATACAATCATTAGTTGATTTTCTTTTAACTAGAAACAAGAAAAAAATTCTTATTGGTTTTTACGGAGATTCTCACCAAAAAATATATAATACAGGCATTGGTTCTTTAAATGAATATATTATTTCTAAAAAAATAACTTTAATTACAAAACCCGAAAATTATAGAAGCTCACATAGTGTAATTAAGCTGTTAAATAAAATCCGAACAAATATTGAACAAAAAATACCTGACGGAATTGAAAAAAAACAAGGTAGTATACAATTTATAAATTGTACAAATTACACTGATAAAGAGAAAAATCAAAAAACAAAAGAATATGAAGATTCTTTAGTACCCTTAAAAAATGTTAACTATGATAATATTATTTCTACATTAAAAAAGAAAGGATGGGATTTTAGTGAAAACAGTGAAGATAAAATATTAATTATAGCAAATAGTAGAGTAGCAAAAAGAGGAGGGTTTGGAGATTTATATACTACTTATGCTCGTCGTTATGGTCAGGGAGCAAATGAAGCACTTTTAAAAAGAGAGAATCCAATTACAGCTTTTTTTGTAGGTTCTATGGATAAAAAAACATCAATAGAGCGAAAAACAGGAATAGAACACTTGGCTTCATTTTATGAAAACAAAAACTACAATGATATTATTCATTTTTTGAAACGAAATGACGACACATCTGTGAACTTAAGAAAACATGAGGATAAAAAAATAATTATAGATAAAATAGAAGAGTTAATTAAGATACGTGAAACAAAAAAGGTGAAAGATGTATTTGATTTCCTTATCAATAACAAGCTTATTAAGTTCTCTCAAGGAATGTTAAGGTTTATTGAAAGGATTAAAACTGATACAGAAGGGTTAGATGAGAATACTAAAAAAAGAATAGAAAAAGATATTGGATTTAACTCTTCTTTAATGGAGCTTCCATATATAGAGTTTGTTAACCTTTTTAAACATACTCAGAATCAAAATGTATTTTCTACAAAACACGGAACAAAGGGAGAAGAATATCGTAATGTACTAGTAGTTATAGACGATACAAGTTGGAAATCACAATACAAGTTTGAAGGATATTTTGACAATAGTGATAATAGTAACGAAAGAAAAGAAAGAACTAAAAACTTATTTTATGTTTCATGCTCAAGAGCAAAGGAGAATTTGGTTGTTTTAGCCTTATCTAAAATGGGAGAGCAAGCAATGAAACAAATTGAAGTCTGGTTTGGATCTGAAAATATAAAGCAAATAAAATAATTTGAAAGTAAATGACTCCATCAGAAAAATACGTAGCCGATTTATGTGAAAAATCTTTTCTTCCTTTTTGGAGTCATCCAAATCCATTAGGAAAAAAGAATAAAGAACTTTGTGATCTTTTAGTTGTCTGTGAGAATATTATAATTATAATCTCAGTTAAAGATATTAAAGTTTCTAATCATGAAGATCAAAATATAAGATATGAGAGATGGATGAAAAAAGCTGTAGATAGTTCTCTAAATCAAATTTTTGGTGCTGAACGCTTTTTAAATAATGTAGAGGATATAAAGTTAAAAAACAGAAAAACAGTTGTAAAACTACCACCTAAAGGTAATAGAGTAATTTATAGAATAGCTATTGCTTTTGGAAGTAAATATGACTTCCCTTTACCGATGGGATATGATAAAAGAGGTTTCACACATGTATTTGACGAAAAATCTACCGAAGTTTTAATAAACGAGTTGGATACAATAATTGACTTCACGAGATATCTTAAGGCAAAAGAAGATTTTTTGAAAAACAAGCAGATATTACTACCTGAAGAAGTTGATTTTTTAGCACTATATCTTCAGACAGGTTTACAGTTTGATTTTCCTTTTACTTTAATAAGTGGAGCTAATGATTTATGGAAAGATTATGAAAAATCTGAAGAATATAAAACTTGGAGAAAACAAATTGAACCAAGTTTTATTTGGGATTATATGATAAAGCAATTATATGAGTATCATATTGATGAAAATACTGATAATGAAAGACGAAATAATTTAGAAGAAGCTGTAAGGTTAATTAATCTTGAACCAAGGTTAAATAGAATTGAATTAGGGATCAGTTTAGATAATGCGATTAAACTTAAAGTACGTGCTCGCATTTTACTAATTCCTGAATCGAATTATCTTTATGTATTTATGCCTTTATCTAGTAAAAATTGGAAGGAAAAAGAATTAGAACTGGAACTTAGATGTGTAGTTGCTAAATACTTAAACCCTAGTATTAACACCTTCATTGGTATTGCTATAGGAAACAATGGAAAAGAAGAAAGTGTTTTTGATATCGGTTATTATTACTTTCCAGAAATGTCAGAGGACTTTATTAAGTTCGCTAAAGAAATTCAAGAAAATCATGGTTATTTTGTAGAACCAAATTTTTCAAGAAGTTCATCATATAGAGATGAAGAATTTAAGAATTTTGGTCTTTAATTACGTGTGAGGAATTAAATTAAGTTTCATAATATAAAAACCTAAAAAATTGAAATTATTAACAAAACTTCATTTTCTTAGGCTTAAACGCATACTTTTTTTATCCTTTATAAGAGTATTAATAACTCCCTACTAATATAAACTATAACTAAAATATCAATCAAAAAAACCACTCTCCATCACTATTAAAGCTTCTTCTCTTTTTTCAATTCTAACATACTTTAAAAACTCTCGCTCGGTTTTATGTCCAGAAAAGAGCATGATATTTTGAATTGGTTTTTGATCTATATAATGATTTGTACAAAATGTTCTTCTCGCAGTATGTGTTTTAACTAAATCATACTTTGGAATTCCTTCTCTTACTAACCTCCCTCCTTTTGTATAAGAAACTGTTATCAATTCTTTAAACCCAGCTTTTTTACATGCTAACTTTATATTCTCTCTTAAAATCGGCTCGCTTAGTTTTGGTGGAAAACCTCCATCATATCTATCCATTACCTTTTGAATCTTAGAAGTAATTGGAATACGAACAATCGTACCTGTCTTTTTCTGATGTATCTTAATTACTTCACGACCTTTAATGACCTCAATATTTTCTTCTGTTAAACCATTATAATCACTAACTCTTTGCCCAGTATAACAACCTATCAAAAAAATATCCCTTGCCAATTCTAGTTTTGATCTTTTACTAAAATCTTCATTAGCTAAGATTTCTAATTCTTCTTTAGTTAGAAATATCTCTGTTGTAGTTTCTTTTAACACTTTAAAGCTTCTACTTTTAAAAATTGAATTATCAGTAATCCCATTAGTTAAAGCGTCATTGAGAAAAACTTTAAGATTCTTAATATGTTTACCTACACTATTTAAACTATATCCTTCCTTCTCTAAAAACTGAACGAACCCTCTGTAAAAAGACAAATCAATATCATCAAACCTTAATAAGTGCCCATTTGACTTCTCATACTTTTCTAACATTTTAATTGTTTGGTTACAAGATCTTGTTGTCTCTTTTTTAATTTGACTTTTCTTTTGCTCTAATACCTTTCTAGAGTAATAAATCAATTCTTTATTTTTCTCCTCTTCTCTGTCTGTTTCGTCTTCTCCTTTTATCTTTTTTTCTATTAAAGATGATAGCAATTTTACATCTATAAAATCGCTCACTTTTTTGATTTTAGTAAGTTCCTCTTCTGCATAAGATTGGATATTATTTATAAATGCATTAACCTCATAGGCATTCACAACCATTCCTTTCCCTGTTTTAACTCTTTGCTTAGTTACATCCCAATTCTTTAAGCTACACTTATAACCTATACTCTTTTTAAAACGTCTTCCTTTTGAGGAAAAATGCAACATAATCAAACTCTCTTTTTTAGGAGTTAACTCTAAACTTTTAATCGATTCTTTTAAACTAAATCTAATTACACCATGTGTACTTTGTAATACTAAATTGCTCATTATTTTATATTTAAATTATGTTTAAAACAAAGCGAATTATGTACCAAACTAGGGTGCTTGAGAGGGTGTTTTTAGTTTGAATAATTCTGAATTATTTTAAATCTTATTTAATGACAGAGCATTAATATCTACTGACACTACTGACAATTCAAGGATTGTCATTAAATGTGTTTTAAAATGATTTATAAGCGAAGTACATGTGGGACCACTCTTAAATTCAAGCACTTACATATTATTTGTAAGTGCTTTTTTGTTTTAACAACTATTTTAAGAACAAAATAGGTGAGTGAAAAACAATTTCACTCACCTATTCAATTAAATTGAATTTTAAAAATCTATTAATTAAATGCTTTTTTTAAAGCATCACTCATTTTTGTCCAACCATTAACATCTTCTCTAAGTTTTGTTTTTTCTTGTTCAATATGAATAAATCTTCCTGTTGTAGAAGTTGATGATGTACTACATGGGTTTGGAGAGCTATTTATTAACCTTCCTTGAGTATTAGTAAAACCGATTAAACGAGTCCAACTTGTGTCTAAATGAGCTATTTTAAAGGTTAAAGAATTATCTTCTAATAATAACGCATCCTTAATTTTCACAGCATAATCTACTGCTGGTGTTTCACGTGTTCCATTACTCATAATTACATAAGGGTCTGATGATTTTTTTCCAAAACCATGTAACTGAATGAATACTGAGTTTGATATTTTATTAAACAAGATATCTGTTGTTTTTTGAAACATTGATGTAGTTGTGTGCGCCATATCTGAAACTCTAAAAGCTGCACTCGAACCACAAGCACTAGTTGTTCCTGAACAAGATGATGCAGAACTATTATTACACCTGTGTGTACCATTAATTAACAATGCTTTAGCTAAATTGTTCTTAAAACAAAACAACGCTTGTTTTCCTGTATTTGTATCGTATTTAGAATGTGGAGCCATCAAAACTAAATTAGCTCTTTCTGGAGTTTTACTAAACACATAAGTTCCCCAATAATTAGATTGAGAAGATTTTTTCTCTAACACATAAAATATTTGACTTGGAGTTATAGTTGTATCTGTAAACTCAGTTATTTGATATCCTAATTCACCTGCTTTAGTAACTGCATTTGCGATATTATTTTGAAGAATATCGTTTATAGTAATATTCCAAGAATCTAATTGAGATGATGAAGGATCTGAATAATTATTTCCAGAATTACCAGGAGCATTATCTATTATATTGCCAACATACGTTTCTAAATTACCAGATGAAGTTAATAAAACATTATTAGCTTGTGTTGTAATAGTAATTATGTTGCTAAAACCAGATTCATTTCCAGCTGCATCTTTTGCTCTTACCTTAAAACTATAAGAAGTGTTTGCTGTTAAATTACTAACCGATAATGATGTTGAACTTGGACTAGAAAAAGCCACATTATCTTTAAAAACTAAATAACTAGCTACACCAATATTATCTGTTGATGCTGACCATGAAAGATCTACTGAGGTTTGAGTTGTATTTGAACCTGTTAAATTAGCTGGCACACTTGGTGCAATTTTATCTGTTACTATTTCAGGTTCACTATCTCCAGATGAACAATTATAAAACAATCCTAAAAAAATAGTTAAACAAAGTATAGTTATTTTTAAATTTTTCATCATCTTAAATTTTACTTTCTTCGGAAAGTGCTTTTGTCTTTTCATTTGTATTATTAAACGTTTGCATCAACTGATACACATACGGAATTTGTTTTTGAAAACGCGTTAAAATATCATATGAAATATTATCACGACTAAAAGGTACAACTTTTACGTATTCTTGAATTTCGTTGGCGTTTCTTCCGTATTTATAATCGTAAGGAAAACGTCCGTTAGAATCAATTTTATTATTCTTATTGTCTTTATTCGCAACACTAATGTAAAATTCACTGTGTTTAATATTCCCATTTGGATTGAATAACTTTTCTGCTTTTAAATATTCGTGTAATTCTTTTGCTGTATCTACAGCTGGATCAATTAATTGGATATTTTCGACCATAAAATCACGGTATAAATACTTACCATCTTTACCCTTATAACTGTACAATTCTTTTAAAATTGAACCAATTTCATCAGTCATATATGGGTAATGCGTGCATCCTAAAATAATAGATTTTAATTTGTTCTTTGTTTTTGATAAACGAATTTGTTCCATCAATGTTACTAAATGGTAACGCACATAATTTTTTGCATCATTAATTTGTAAGATTGAACAATCATCCGATTTTTCGGTATCGCATAACATTTTGCTATCGTTAAAATCAAAATTATATACATCAAATAAGGTTTTGTCAATTTGAACATCGCCATTTAAACTAGGTCCTTTATAGTCTTTACGAGGTTTTTTTAAGTTTTTATTAAAATAATTCGGGTCTTCATCTACGGCTTCAGCAATTCCAATTCCTCCTTGAGAAAACACCTCAATAGTTCCTGAATAACCTAACTGGTCTTTCATTTTTAAAATCGTATTATGATATCCTTTTGATGCAACCGTTCCAGCAGTTGCCAGCACACCAATAATAGCGTTTTCATCTTTATTTAAACTTGCCAAAGTACCACGTACACCTGCATCAATTACACCAATTACTTTTAAATTAGAATTGGCTTTTTTCAGAAACTCTTCAATATACTCTTTACCATAAGCAGTTGCTGTATTACAGGCAATTACTAGAGCTTTAACTGGTTTTTTATCTGTATTTACAGATGTATCATTTCCATCTGAATAATACTTGTTGCTCATTAAAAATTGAGCATCTTTAATAATGTGTTCTTTTAGTAAATCTACTTTATTTTCTTTGGAATAATTCCCATAAGGCATATTCGCTTGATCGCCTAAATAAATAAAAGATTCTTTGTCGAAATCAAGTTGACCATCGCTACCTTTTTCGTGTGAAGCATTTGTATTTTGATCGTAATTTACAATAGCTTTTAAAACGGTTAATCCTCCTGTACCAGAATCGAAAACACCAATGGGTAACGATTTATCTGAGCTAGGATAATTAGCCATATCAATATGATAAAAACTATCAGAATCGTTAATTATAGTTGAAACAATATCAGTATTATTGCTTACTAAAACTTCTTTTTTCTTCGGGTTTTCTTTACAGCCAACTATAAACAGTAGCGTATATACTGCTAATAAAAAACTAATTTTCTTCATGATTTTTATTTTTCAATAATATTTGGTCGAGTACAGTCGAGACCCATATAACATCTCTCGACTGCGCTCGAGGGGACTTCTTAATTATTTCTTTAAAACTTTTCCGTTTAATTGTTTAGTAAATTTTCTATTTTCAACAGATAATTTACCGTTAATAATACTATATTCTAATCCTTCAGATAACTGAAATGCATCTGTATAATCTGCCACATCTTTAAAGGTTTTGGGATTAAAAATGATAATATCCGCATAATAACCTTCTTTAAGTTTTCCTCTATTTTTGATTTTGAAAATTTCTGCAGTTTTTGAAGTGCTTCCGTTAATAAATGAAGCAACATCAATTACCTTTTCTTGTTGAACATATTTGTTATACTTTCTTGGAAATGAACCATATTTTCTTGGATGACCTGTATTTCCGTCAGAACCTGTAACTACCCAATCTTGTTTCATAAATGTATGAATATCGTCAGGATTCATATTAAACGAAGCAACTCTTATGTAGCCAGTTTTTAGTGTTTCAAAAACAGCAATTTCTGGAGAAACATTTAGCATTTTAGAAACTTCTAAAAGGTTTTTTCCAACAAATTTTGGTTCTTTAGATTTTACAATTAATAATTTTTCTGGACCACCTCTTCTAGTAATATTCTTTTTAGTATCTACTAAAATTCTTTGCTTTAATTTAGGGTTATTATACCTGATAAATAATGAATCTTTCCCTCCACTTTCTGCCCAACGTGGAGCAACTGCAGATTTTAATCCTGTTGCAGAAGCATCATAAGGATATTGGTTTGCAGTAACTTGTACACCTTCTTCTTGTGCATTTTCAATTGCTTTTACAATATCTTTGCTTTGATGCCAAACATCTACTCCCAAACATTTAATATGTGATATATGAATAGGCAATTTTGCTTGTCGTCCAATTTCAATGGCTTCTTCAATAGCGGGAATTAAACCGACTGTATACGAGCTTTCGTCACGTAAATGTGTATCATAAATTCCATCGTTTTTTGCTACTGCTTTTGCCAAAGCAATTACTTCTTCTGTATTAGAATAGCTTCCTGGTGAATAAAATAAACCTGTAGAAATGCCAAAGGCACCAGCATCCATTTCTTGCTGAATTAGGTTTTGCATTTTTATAATTTCTTCATCGGTTGCTTTTCTATCGCTTTTTCCCATTACTTGTTTTCTAACGGTTCCATGACCAACAAGAGGGACAGCATTTGTTCCAATTCCGTGTTGATTATATAAATCGATATATTTTGAAGTTGGATAAAAACTATCACCATCATTACCAGTTACAACCGTTGTAATTCCCTGAAACAAAAATGGTTTATTGTGTGAATTCTTAGGGTCTTTTAAATCTCTATCCGCATGTGTATGCGGATCAATAAACCCTGGAGAAACAATTAATCCTTTTGCATCAATCGTTTTTTTAGCATTTATTGACACCGAATTCTCATCACCAATAAAAACAATTTTATCGTCTTTTATTCCTATAGAATTGTTTGTTGAAGTTTTATCAATTCCGTTATAAACCGTTCCGTTTTGTATAAGAATATCAGCTTCTATTTTCTTTTTAGAACAAGAAGAAAATAGGAATAAAAAAGTTGTAAGTATGTGAATTCTATAATTCATTATTCTCTAATTTTAAAAGCATTGTTTTCATTAGATTTTGAGCATATATTTTTGCTCTCTCTTTTATAATATTTCTATCAATTTCATCACCATCTTCATAAGTAACTGCTTCGCAATTAAACGTATTTATAAAGTAATTATAGCAATATGGTAATTCTTGTCTACGCTTTCTTGCCTCAACTTTAAAGTTGGAATTACTTTCAATATTTTGAATCCAATTTGGAATAATTTTCTTTGATTTAGCCGCATTTATAGAGTCTAAAACCAGCAAATAAGGTCCTGAATATGACGTATGAAAATCTATAGCAAACTGAATTTTAGTTCCTTTTGAAACTTTTTCTTCCAAATAGTTTTTAACCATTTTAGTTTCTGGTTGGGTAAAATCTACCCAATCTCTATTTAAATCGATACCATTTGCGTTATGCCTCCAATTTCCTAAATCTGCACCATCTGGATTTAACAGCGGAAATGTGTAGATATTAAAGTTTTCTCTAAATGATTTTGCTGTTTTAGTGTTAGCCATTAAAGTTTCAAAAAAAGATTTAAAACCTATTGTTCCACCAGGAATTTCTGGAGGATGCTGTCTAGCGATTAAAACAATACTATTTTTAGTTGGTTCACTTTCTAATTCAATACAGTAATTATTATTGTTTTGAACAGTTTTACCAGCAATTACTTTTTTTAATTCAGAATAATTTTCAATCATTTTATCAACCCAAGCATAAGTGTCTTTAGACGATTCAATTTCTTGAGCAGCAACATATAGTTTTTTAGAAGAAATACTTAATTTTAAAGTTGCTGTACCTTTAATTGTATCAATTGAAATATTTTGCGCTTCTATTTTTTTCCAAGTTTTTTTATCAAAACTTAATTTTGGAATGTAACGATGTTTATAATCGCCATAATTTAAAGTTAATTCTATAGTTTTTGGTCTATCGCTAGAAACTGCAAATGCAAACCAAGGGCTTTTATTTACAGGTTCAAAAGCGGGTTTTATAATTGCTTCAAATGAGCTATCTTTTTTTGTAATTAAGCTGTCTAACCTTGCTCCTGAGAATGAAGTATTAAAAACAATTTTGTTTTTTTCTTTTACGCATGAGTAAGAAATATGCAGAAGAAATAAAACGAATATGTATTTATATCTTTTCATTTTTAGTTTATAAATCCAGGAACCGCAATAGTTGACATTGTTTGTAATCCAGTAGGAGCTTTTAAAATACTATTAATACAATTAATTGTTATGGCACAAGTAGCAATATCGCCATTAATTCCGCCTTCAATTTCTGATGAAAAAGACGGGGTTCCTTTTATTGTAATTTTATCGTATGATCTAGATTCTCCAATAGCAGCCTTAAAGTGCATTTTAATTTTACAAACTCCGTTTACATAACCGTGTGCTATTTGTTCTACACCACGAGCATCACCTTTTTGTACTTTTATGGCTGCTGATGAAACTTCACTTTCTGCAATTACTGGATCTAAACTTTCTGTTACTTTATCTAATTTTAAACCGATTGAGTTTGCTAATAGATAAACCGATTCTTGTAAACCAACATGACGTAAGGTGCCTGTTGCCTCTTTTTTTCTAAAATCAACTAAACTTAAACCTGCTCCTATTTTTTGTTGAAAAGGAACACGTCTTGGTGTTGCATCTTGCACTCTTTCAACTGTAATATGTTCTATTTCTTTTGATATAGAAGTGAAAACTGATGGTAGATAATCCATTAAAAAACCTGGATTTACTCCTGTGCCCAAACATGAAATATTATATTTTTTACATATATTATTTAACTTTTTACTTAGTTCGGGTTGTAATTCCCATGGATAAGACAATTCTTCGCAAGTAGAGATAACTGGTATACCAAACTTTGCAACTTCTTCTACTTGTGGAATTAGTTTTTCTAAACTTGACACTGTAGTTATTATTGCTACATCTGGTTTGTTGTTTAAACTTTCAACAGCTTCTTTTACTGAGGGGTAAATATATACTTCATTAGGTAACTCCTTATCTAAACTTACTAATGCTTTCTCTTGTAATTTTGGATTGACATCTACACCTGCAACCGTTTTAATAGTTGATTTTTGAGCAATATATTTCCCTATTTGAATCCCTAAGGGACCAAATCCTATTTGCAAAACACTCTTCATATTTTAATTTTAAAAAAGAGGTTGTCATATTTTAATAAAAAGACAACCTCTTATAGAAAACAAAATTCACATTAATATTTATTATTTATTGATTAACAGGTGTAACCGTAAACAAATCTGGTATTGGACTTGGAATGTTACTATTAGAGTCTATTTCATCTTGAGGATATAGTAGCCTCTGAGGGTTTACTGTTGTAGTATTATTGTTTAAAGGGAATGGAACAATTACATCACTATCAGTTTTTTTAAGTCTTCTAGCATCGTTAAAAGCCATAAAAGTTGTAAAGCCAGAAACATATCTTTCTTCAATAATTTCTCTTAAGATAGCTCTATCGGTAGCAATATTATCCATGTTTTCCATACCTCCAGCTTGAAAATCTGCCATAACATAATCATCATATTTATAAGTAGCTCCTCCAATAACATTAAATGCATTCCCAGATCGTAAATATGCTCTTAATTGATTTAATTTATCAATTGCTCCTTGCATATCATTATTTGCACGTAATAAACATTCTGCCCAAATTAATAGGTTCTCTTCATAACTTACCAATTTCATAGGTGTGTCTTTATCATCTATTCCATTTGTCTGCCCACCATCTCCGTCGATATAAGAATATTGTCTACGAGCTGTTTCATCAGTTTTAGCATTATTTCTCCCATTAACATTTGCTGGGTCTAATAAATTCCTATAAAAAGCTCCTACTCCTGTCATATCACCAGATCTACTACTTGTTACAAAATTATTTAAAATATTACTGTTTCCAGGAACTAAACCAATTGGGTTATAAGACATTGTATTAGATGCGCTACTTATACCATCGGTTACATAATTAAGAGCCATACCATATTGCTTTGTTTGCAAAAAGTACCTAGCTTTTAAAGTATTAGCTGCTTGAATCCATTTTGAAGCATTACCCCCATAATAATTATCTTGACTATTTACTATTCCTGTAGTAGCTCCATTTTGAAGTTTTGGAATAGCATTTGTAAGTAGCGTTTGAATTGACGCATAAACATCTGCTTGAGCATCAAAAGTTGGGTCTGGAGAGCCTAAATTGGGGTTATCTGGAGTTGCTGTAGAATAAGGTACATTTCCAAAAAGAGATGTAGCAGTACCAATAGCTAAGGCTTCATTTACATCAATTATCCCCATTAATCTTCCAACATCAGAAGATAATCTTCTCATTTCTTTATTTTGTACTAAAATTCCATTATAAATATGTGCCCAAGTTCCATCTGAATCTCCTGGAGTATAGTCGTAATTATATATGGTCTGTTGCACTAAATTTTTCCCAATTAACCCTCCTGTGTAATACATTGAAACACGAGATAAATGTCCTTGCTGTACTTGTGCATTTGCTAATAGAGTACCTCTTAATAATAAATCTCCTGAAGGCACTTCAACCAATTGATTTGGGTTATCATTTATATCTAAATAATTATCACATGCTACAATTGAAATTAGAAAAACAAAAGTTAATCCTATTTTATATAATGTTTTCATATTTTAAATTTTTCTATATTAATAATTAAATTTAACACCAAAAGCATAAGTTCTTGCCCCAGGGTTAGAGAAATAATCTAAACCTTTTCCTCTACCAACACCAAACTGATTTACATCTGGATCTATACCTACAACATCTGTCCAAATAATTAAATTTCTACCAGATGCAGTAAATTCAATTGATTTAAAACCTGTTGCTTTTCTAAAGTTATCAGAATCTAAAGTATAAGAAAGAGATACCTCTCTTAATCGAGACCAACTACCATCGTGTACAGCAAATTCATTTAATTTACCATCTCCAAAACCATACAGCGTCCTATAATATTTTTCATCAAGAAGAACATTTCCTCCTCCAAAGTTTTCAACATTTCCTCTAACTACCGAACCTGCTGGAAAAGTTGTTCCTGAATGATTCACTAAATCTTCCGTTAAAGTAATTGTATTACCAACATCTGCATGGGTACCAAAGTAAGATGTTATAAACCTTGTACGTTCAGCTACATCATTTCCTTGACTAGTATCTAAAGAAGCATTTAATGAAAGTCTTTTATATGAAAAACTTAATTGTAAACCACCTCTCCAGTCTGGGTTAGGATCACCAACAATTAAATCACCTCTAGTATCTACTTGAGGAAAACCATTCGAATCGAGTACCATATTTCCATTATCATCTCTTAAAGCACCTTGAGTAGATAAAACTCCTAAAGGGTGCCCTTCTTTAGCTATAGATTGTATTGAACTTCCTGGAGTAAAGTTTATAATTCCTCCACCTGGAAGCTCTGAAACTAAATTTCTGTTTTTACTAAAATTCATAGAAACTGACGCTTTCCAATCTTCTTTTTTAAGAAAATCGTATTTCATTTCAATTTCTAACCCTTCATTTTCTATAGTAGCGCCATTAGCATAAATACTTGTAAAACCTAATGAAGTTGGTATAGATCTAGTTAATAAAACATCTTCCGTTTTATTTGAATAATATGTTGATGATAATGATAATTTGTTTCTAAAAAACCTTAAATCAAGACCAACTTCATATTCTGTTTTTATTTCTGGTTTTAAGTTAGCATTACCTAATCTTTCATTTAATTGATAACCGCCGCCAAAATCTTCTAAAGCAATAGCATCAGAAAAAGTTGAGAAACTACCCACTTCAAAAACCGTTTGTTCTCTATGTGCTAATGGTACATTACCTACTTGACCATACGCTAAACGTAATTTACCGAAAGAAAACGGACCAGCATCTTCTATTAATTTGCTAAAAGTCCAACCAAACTCTGCTGTTGGATAAAAGAAACCTCTATTATTAGCTGGTAAAACAGAGTGTTTTTCATAGGCACCTCCTAATTGCAAAATAAATTGGTCTAGATAATCAAAATTAGCTGTTCCATAAAAACGAATATTACGCCTGTTTGTTTTTGTAGTTTCAGCTGATATGTTTTCTTTTGCCGCAATTTCTTTTATATCGAAAATTCCTCTAAAATTAGAAATAAAGTTATTTGCTTCTGAAAAAACTCTCTTTCGTCTTCTATCATTTATACCAAAACCTACCACAAAACTTGAGTTAAGACCTTCAGAAAGTTCGTAATTAAAAGTTGTTAAAAAATCACCATTATATTCAGTATTTAATATTGTTTCATCATTTAATAAACCATATCTTCTAGCTGAACCTGCAGTGTACCAAGGAAAAAAATAAAGCCTTGTATCGTCATAAAAGTCAACTCCTCCTCTAAGAACCGAATTAATATTATCGTTCCATTTATAAGAAAAACTAGCAGTACTAATTAATCTATTTAAAAAGGCTGTACTTTTTTGTTCATTAATAGTCCATAAAGGGTTGTTATATATTGCATTATCACTATTCCCTAAATATCTACGATAAGATCTATGACGAGATTGAGTTACTGTACCAGAACTACTATGATAATCTCCCTTGTAATCTGTAATATCAAAATCTGGAGATGAACGTAATAAACCTAAATAAAGTCCAGCGGTATTAGACCCTTGCTGTGTTCTATTTGAACCTGTATAAATGTAATTTGCTTTTGCATTTACTGTAAATTTATCAGTAATGTTTTGAACTGTCGAAACAGTAAAATTAGTTTTCTTATAAAAACTACTTTTTATTATACCTGTTTGATTGATATGACCTGCACTTAAAAAGAAGGTTCCTTTTTCACTTCCTGAACTTAAAGAAAATTTATTGTCGTAAGTTATTCCATTTTGAAAAACTTTATCAAAATTAGCGTCCCTATATACTTCTCTTGAATTTTTCTTTGTAATTGGGTATATAATATTATCAGACACTGTTGATTGGAAAAATTGACCAGTTTTATCTACATCATCTGCACCACCTGCTCTTTCTGAAATTCTATCTCCCCAAGAAAAAGCAGATCTAGGGTTATAACGACCACTTGTACCTTGTCCAAAAACACCTTGCAATGGGTGTTTATAAGCAATTTCATCTATTGATACTCCTGAAGAATAAGTTACATTAAACTTGCCTTTTTTACCTCTTTTAGTCGTAATAACAATTACACCATTTAAAGCTCTAGAACCATACAATGCTCCTGCAGAAGCTCCTTTAAATACTTGAAAAGATTCAATATCTTCTGGATTTATATCATTTAAACGAGATTGTTGAGAAACTCCCGCAGAAGAATCACTATCTCCAGAACCAGAAATATTATCATTATTTAAAGGTACTCCATCAACTACAATTAATGGCTGAGAAGAACCTCCTAAAGAACTTGTTCCTCTAATTTGAATATTTGACCCAGATCCTGGATCACCAGATGTTGCTCCAATATTAACTCCTGCTGCTTTACCTGCAATACCATCAATAATTTTATTCTCTACTGGTTGTACAATTTTATTAGCATCTATTTTAGAATAAGTAGAAGCTAATTTATCTCGCTCTTCTTTTAAACCCAAAGCATTTACAACAACCTCATCTAATTGCTCTGAATCTTCCTCTAATGTAATTTTTAGTTTTACTTTTCCTAACACCGACACCTCTTTTGTTTTAGATCCTATAAAAGAAAAAACAAGTATTGAGTTATCATCTTTAACTTGCAAAGTAAAATTTCCATCAAAATCTGTTTCTACTCCATTAGTTGTTCCTTTCTCAACCACGGAAACTCCAGGTAACGGACCAGTTGAATCACTAACAGTACCACTTACTGTTTTTTGTGCGAATACTACTACTGACAGCAGTAGCATTGTTACACATAAAAATAGCTTTTTTGTCATCTTTTTTGTTTTAGTTAATATTTGTTTTAGTTAATATTTTCATCATTTCTTCGGCAGTAACTCTACCCATTTGCTTTATTCTATCTCTTGGGGTTGCATCTCCTATTTCGTAAGTTATTCCTACTGCATTATGCCCATATAAAAACCAACCTTTCGATACCGGTTTATTACTATTTCCTGCAGCTTCATTTACTTTATAATCTGGAATATTTACCTCTAAAGCCTCAAACCAGCTTTCTATAAAATTAGGAAGAACAGTTGTTTTTCTTATTTTATTAGTATAAAAAACATCTTTATAAGTCGAATGAAAATCCAAGCCTAAAACTATTTTTCCTTTCGATTTTTTTGCTGCTTTAACAACATAACTTGCTACTTGTTTTACTTCCGGTTGGCGATATTTAGACCAATCTCTATTTGTATCAACTCCACCTGCATTATGACGCCAATGTCCTAAATCTACACCGTCAGGGTTTAAAATAGGGAAAGCTAATACTCTATATTTATTTAAAAAATCGTTTGTTAAGTTATTTTCTTGTAAAATGGTTTTTAAAAACTCTTGATACGCAAAAAAACCCGTAACTTCTGGGGGGTGTTGACGGGTTAATAATACAACTATAGGTTTCTCTTTTTTAGTTCCTTTATAAATATCTAATACTGGCAAATTTCTACCTAATCTAGATTTTCCTACGCTTTTTAAATGTACATATGGTTTATTTGCAATCACACCCTTATACCATTTCTCAGTATCTTTAGAAGTAACTATTTCTTGAGCTGAAACCCAAGAAGTATCTTTAGAAACATTAAGTTTGATAGAAAATTCTTCGTCTTTTTTAAACAAATTTTCAGAAGGTAACATTTCCCAACTTGTATCTGTCTTCTTAATTTTCGGAATATATCTATGCTTAAACCCTTCAGGGTAATCAAACTCTATATAAATACTTTTTTGCTCTTTAGACCATATTTTAAACGAATAATACGCACTATTGTTTATTGGAGTATTCTCTGGTCTTATGATAACTTTTACGGTACTATCATTTACTTTTTCAAAACCGTTTAAACGTGCCCCGTCAAATTTATTTGAGGCAAAAACACCAATATCATTAAAGCCATAAGTCTTTTTTAACTGATTATTAATACGTTTTGTTGTTGTATCAATTGGTGTTTTAAAAATAACTGCCTTTAAAGACGTGCATCCATAAAAGACAAATACACTTAATATAATTAATAAAAAAAAATCTTTTTTTGCCATAAATACCTACATATCAGTTATAAATGTAAATAGATAAAATCTAAATTAAGCGTACCAATTCATATTATTTACACATACCAATATGATAAAAAGTTTAATAAAAACATTTAAGTCTTTAAATACGGCATCAGTTTAACGGTTCATTTAAAATTACCAAACAAGTTTCAATCCCTTGTAAAAAATTACCTAATCGGAAATTTTCATTTGGACTATGTATACTATTATCTGGGTTAGGAATTCGAACTGAAACAGCAGGAATGCCAATAACCTTAACAAAAGGAGCCATTGGTTGAGAACCGCCTGTAGATCTCATATTAACAATATTTTTTCCATAGACTCTTTTTAAAGCTTTGTTTAAAAAAACACCAACTGAGCCATTTAATTTAGTTCTAAAAGGATTTGAACCTAATTTATAATTGAAACTAGCCAATTTTGAATATTTTTCCCTTTCCTCTTCTGTAGGAATTGAATCTACCAAATGATAACCATTATTAATAATATAATCTTTTAATAAATTCATTAAACGATTACCATCCGATTCAGGCACTAAACGCATATCTATTTCTGCAACAACTTCTGAAGGAATAATTGTACGCACTTTTTTACCAACCCAGGCAGCTTGCAAGCCCCTTATATTTAATGATGGATATTGTAATGTTTCTTGATATGTTTTACCAATAGCGTCATCATGTTTTGCAATTCCTAATCTTTGTTTTATACTGTCTAAATTTTCTGGAACGTCATTTAAAAGATCTTTTTCTTTTTCAGATAAATTAATTCCATCATAAAAACCTGCTAGCGTAACTCTACCATCATCATCTTTTAAACCTCCTAATAATTTTGCTGCTTGAAATACTGGATTTGGGGCAAAATTACCATATTGTCCACTATGTAAAGGATAACGTGGCCCGAAAACTTTTAACGTTGCTTTGGCTAGACCTCTCGCTCCATAAGTTAATGTTGGTAAATTACTTAAATGCCTAGTTCCGTCCATTATTAAAATCATATCAGCTTGCAACAATTCTTTATTAGCTGCAACTGCATTTGCCAATTGAGGAGAACCTAATTCCTCTTGAAAATCCATAATAACTTTAATATTATAAAGTTGTTTTATTTTTTGATCTCTTAGTATTTCTAAAGCAGAAATAAATGACATTGCGGGTCCTTTAGAATCTGATGCAGACCGTGCAAATATTCTTAAATCTGGATTAAAATTATCTATTTTAGGATTATAATCTACTATTTCCCATTTATTTACACCAACTTTCTTTTTAAAAACAGGTATAAATGGATTTTTTTGATTCCAAGCTGAAGTATCTACAGGTTGACCATCAATTTGTAAATAAAAAAGTATTGTTTTTGCTTTCTTTTTTACTTTTTTCTCCGCAAATAATAATGGAGCTCCAGGAGTTTTAATAACCTGTACATCAAATTCTAAAGCATTAAAAACATTTTTACACCATTTTAAATTATTATCAATTTCTTCTGGAAAATTACCATCATTTGGTATTTTTAAAAAGGAGGTTAAATTTGATAACGCTTCAGGAAATTTTTGAAATGCGTAGTTTTTTATTTCTTCTTTGGTTAAACATTGTCCATAACTTTGAGAAACAAAAAATAATATAAGCAGCAAACTAGCACTATTAATCTTACTTGTTTTCATAATAAATTATTTGTTTTTTTTACAACGACAATATTGGCAATACATAAACATACATTAATATTGTTAATAAAATAACACATAATAAATTAAGACCAAGACCACATTTTGCCATTTCAGGAATTGTGACTCGGTTACTACCAAATATAACTGCGTTTGTACCTGTACCAGATGGTAACATAAAAGAGAACGAACAGGCAAATGTTGCAGGAATCATTAATAATAATGGATTGATACTTCCTGCTACTGCCATTGCAGCTAAAACTGGCAAAAATATATTAGCTGTTGCGGTATTACTATTTATTTCTGTTACAAAAATCATAACTAAAATTACTAGAACTAGAATTACAATCATAGGATAATCTCCAATAAAATTTAATTTTTCACCTAAAAAACTAGCTAAACCTGTGTGCTTAAATGAATCTGCAATTGCATAACCACCACCAACAATCATAACAACACCCCATGGTACTGTTGAGGCAGATTTCCAATCTAAAATTCTTTTTTTAATATTAGTATCTTTTTCTTTTTTTCCTGAGGGTGTAGCAAATAATAGTATTGCAGAAATTATTGCAACTGTAGAGTCATGAACATATTCTTTTATGTTTAATAGTGAAGACCATCCGGGTATAATAAAATCATCTAAAACTATATCTCTTCTAAGAATCCAACCTAAAGCGGTAAAAATAAAAATTAGTAAGACTCTTTTTTCCATTGTAGAAAATTTTCCTAATTGTTTTATTTCTTGATCTATTACTTCTTTACTTCCTGCAAAATTTCCATCAATTTTAAAATATTTGGTTAGATAAATCCAAATAACTGGTAAAATAATAATAACAATTGGCGTACCCAATTTCATCCATTCTAAAAAATCTATTTCTGGTAAATGAGGAAAAGCTTTTTCAAAAACTCCTGCAAAAACCATATTTGGTGGTGTACCTATTAAACTTCCCGTACCTCCAACACTTGCAGCATATGCTATTGCCAACATCATTGCCAAACCAAATTTTGGGTTTCTATTTTCATTCTCCTCTTCTTTATCTACAATTGCTAAAGCTATTGGTAACATTAATAATACAACGGCAACATTTGCAATCCAAAAAGAAAGAAAAGCAGTTGCTATCATAAAACTTAGCATTATTCTTTTTCTGCTTGTACCTAATTTACTTATAATAAACAAAGCAACTCTTTTATGTAAATTCGATAATTCTATTGCTTTTGCAAGGAAAAACCCACCTAAAAGCATTAATACGTAATTATGCCCATAGTTTTCTGTAGTTGTATTTGCATCTAAAACACCCAATAATGGAAATAAAGCAATAGGCACGAAAGCTGTTGCGTAAATAGGTATACATTCTGTTACCCACCAAGTTGCCATTAATAACGCTACACCTAAAGCTCTCATAGCTTCTGGCTTCATTCCTTGAGGAACTGGCATAAAAACAAATACCAAAAGTATAATTATACCAATCCAAAACCCTTTTTTACTGAATGCTGTCATTTTTTAAAATTTTATGAAAAATATGTTAAATAGTTATTACATTAGCATACCAATCAAACAATTAAAAACAAACCAATTTGCATTTTAACATTAAAAATCTACTAACTGAAACTGATGATTGGAAAATAGAAGATATTTCTATTTATAAAAAGCTATATAATTCTTTTAAAACTTTAATAACTAACCAATCAATACCAAATAAGACTCAACTTCCGCCTACTAGAGTATTAGCAAATGACTTAAAAATATCGAGAAGTACAGTTGTAAAAGCTTTTGACTTATTAAGTTTTGAGCGTTTTATCATACCTAAAAAAGGCTCTGGGTATTATGTAAATTATATTAGTAAAGAAAAAAATACAGTTAATAAAACAGAAAATTATCAATATCCTAAAATTTCTAAAAGAGCTAAACTTTTTGAAAAACACAAATATCTAAGCACTGATAACTTTTCTAAAACAAGTATTGCTTTTAGACCTGGATTACCTCCATTAGACATTTTCCCTATACATAAATGGAAGCAATTAAATAATTTATATTGGCGAGAAACTACACCAACAAATTTATCATACGCACCATCTCAAGGGATTGAAGAATTGAGAATAAGTATAATGAATTACTTAAGAGTATATAGAAATATAGATTGTGACCACAATCAAATAATTATTACTTCTGGATCATTACATTCTTTATATCTTATTGGTAATTCCTTGATTAATAAAGGAGATAAAATATTAATGGAAAACCCTACTTTTCCTAGAGCATATAATCTTTTTAAGAGCTTAAGAGCCGATGTTATTCCGTGTAACATCGATAAAAACGGGATAAGTATTAGTGAAATAAAAAACATAAAAACTAAATTTATATATACAACTCCTTCAAATCAATATCCTTTAGGTATTAAGATGAGTCAGGGCAGAAGAAAAGAAGTTTTAGATTGGGTTTCAAAAAACAACTCATTAATTATAGAGGATGATTACGATCATGAATTTAGTAATTGGGAAAACCCTACTCCTTCTTTATTTAGTTTAGACAATGAAAGTAGAGTTATTTACATAGGTACATTTAATAAATTACTACATCCGTCGTTAAGAATTGGATATATGATCGCTCCTAAATATCTTGTAAATCCAATAAAATCAATATATGAACAATCTAGCAGATTTGTTCCTGTAAACCTACAAGCAACGCTTAATGAATTTATAAAAAAAGATCACTTAAATAAACACATTAGAAGTGTTATAGAAACATCAAATCACAGAAGAGTTTTATTTACTGATCAAACTAAAAATATCTTTAACATTGACAATCATTATAGTGGATTACACATTATTGGAAACCTAAAAGCAAAGATAGAAGACCAAATTGCTTATCAAAAATTATTAAAAAACGGCATTGTAGCATATCCGTTAAGCAACTATTATATTACTAAAGAAAAAAAGCAAGGTTTAGTTTTAGGTTTTTCATCTGTTAACGAAAAAACAATGAAAGAGAAAACTACTTCGATGAATCTATTATTAAACAATAAATAACTTAGACGATTACCACCAGTTATTTATTGTTTTTAACTTTATTTTAAGCTAGTTAATCTAGCAACATATTTTCCAATCACATCAAACTCTAAATTGATTTTACTCCCCACTTTAAAGCTTTTAAAGGTTGTGTGTTCTAATGTATAAGGTATAATAGCTACACTAAATTCATTCTTTTTAGAATTAACAACCGTTAAACTAACACCGTTAACAGTTATCGATCCTTTTTCGATAGTAATATTACTCCCATCAAAATCATAAGTAAAAGTAAAAACTGTACTTCCATCTTGATCTTCAATTCGAGTACAAACCCCTGTTCTATCAACATGCCCTTGCACTATATGACCATCTAAACGAGCTCCAAGTTTCATTGCTCTTTCAAGATTTACTTCATCATCAACTTCTAAACTACCAATATTCGTTTTATCTAATGTTTCTTTAATAGCTGTAACAGTATATTCATCATTATTAATTTCAACCACAGTTAAACAAACACCATTATGCGCTACACTTTGGTCTATTTTTAATTCATTCGTAATTGCACTTTGTATAGTTAAGTGTAAATTTTCTTTATCACGAACTACTTTTTTTACAATTCCAAGAGTTTCAATTATTCCAGTAAACATTCTCTAAATTTTAGTTACTTTTGTTTGCATCAAAAATACAACTTTACGCACTAAAGTAACTATGGACAACACAAACAAAATTATTGTTGGAATTTCAGTTGGCGATATAAACGGAATTGGTATTGAAATTATTTTAAAAACGTTTGAAGACAAACGCATGCTAGAGTTCTGTACTCCTGTATTATTTGCTTCTAACAGACTAATCTCTTACCATAAAAAAGTTTTAAACCTAAATAACAATATTCATGGAATCCATAATATTGAAAAAGTTACTCATGGTAAAGTTAACCTATTAAATGTATGGAAAGAAGAAATTAAAATCGAGATTGGAAAAACAACAAATACAGCTGGTGAATTTGCTTACAAATCTCTTACAGCTGCAACGAGTGCTCTAAAGAATAATCAAATTGATGTTTTATTAACCGCACCAATTAGTAAAGAAAATATCCAATCAGAAGAATTTAAATTCCCTGGACATACTGAATACTTAGAAGAAGAACTAGATGGCAAAAGCTTAATGATTTTAATGACTGATGAATTACGTATAGGCTTAATTACTGGTCACATTCCAATATCAGAAGTAGCAACGACTATTACTCCTGAGTTGATAAAATCTAAGGTAGAAGTTATGCACAATTCTTTAAAAAATGATTTTAGCATTAACAAACCTAAAATTGCAATATTAGGATTAAATCCTCATTGTGGAGATAACGGAATTATTGGTAAAGAAGATGATGAAATTGTACGCCCAACCATTAATGAAATAAAAGAATCAGGTAAATTAGTTTTTGGACCTTACGCTGCTGATGGTTTTTTCGGGTCGAAAACTTATAAACAATTTGATGGAATTTTAGCAATGTATCACGACCAAGGATTAGTACCTTTTAAAGCTTTATCTTTCGGAAACGGTGTTAATTTCACTGCAGGATTAAGTAAAATAAGAACTTCTCCCGACCATGGAACAGGATTTGATATTGCAGGTAAAAACAAAGCAAATCCAACTTCATTTAAAGAAGCTTTATTTACCTCATTACAAATATTTAAGAACCGTAAAGAGAACGAAGACCTAATTAAAAACACCCTAAAAGTTAAATAACACATTTTTTTTAGGTAAAATATAAAATTAAGAACATTTTTTATATCTTTGCACGCTCAAATTGATAGTTGTAGATGAAAGACTTAAAACAATTTAACATACCTTTTATAGGTTTAAAGGAAGGAAGTCATCTATTTGAATATCAAATTGACAATACGTTCTTTGAAGCTTTTCAGTTTGAAGATTTTAACGAAGCTAATTTAAAAGCGGATGTTGACTTTACAAAAAAGAATACCTTAATGGAGCTTTCTTTTACAGTAAATGGAACAGTTAATGTTCCTTGCGACACCACTAATGAGCCATATAATCAAGAAATTGATGGTGAAATGAAATTAGTCGTGAAATTTGGCCCTGAATTTAATGACGAACATGATGAAATTTTGATTCTTCCACACGAAGCCTATCAAATAAACATAGCTCAATATATATATGAGTTAATTGTATTATCAGTTCCAACAAAAAGAATCCACCCAGACGTATTAAACGGCTCAATGGAATCTGAAGCTTTAAAAAGATTAGAAGAATTAAGAATAAACGAAAATAAACCTGTTGAAAAAGAAACATCAACAGACCCACGATGGGATAAATTAAAGGATTTACTAACAGATAAATAAAAACATAAAATGGCACATCCAAAGAGAAAAATATCGAAAACTAGAAGAGATAAAAGAAGAACTCACTATAAGGCTTCTGTACCTCAAATAGCAACAGATCCAACAACTGGAGAAGCTCATTTATACCATAGAGCTCACTGGCACGAAGGTAAATTATATTACAGAGGTCAAGTTGTATTAGAATCTGCTGTAGCAGAAGCTTAAGATATAGCGACACTGTTATAAAAATCAAAAAATCCCTCTTAAAGAGGGATTTTTTATGTTTTTACGTCAAAAATTGTTGTTTTTGACGTTTTTTTACCTATAAAGTAAAATAATTTTCATTTCTTTGAAAACTCGTTTTACGACAAAACAAACAACTATGACTAAAATAACTGCAGCGATAACAGCCGTAGGTAAATATCTTCCAGAATATGCACTAACTAACAAAGAGTTAGAGACGATGGTTGATACTAATGACGAATGGATTACTTCTCGAACCGGAATTAAAGAGCGTCGAATTTTAAAAGGTGAAGGTCTTGGAACTTCATTCATGGCAATAAAAGCAGCTGAAGATTTACTAAAAAAATCAAATATCAACCCAGAAGATATTGATATGGTTATTGTAGCGACAGCAACACCTGATATGCCAGTTGCATCTACAGCGGCTTACACAGCATCTAAAATTGGAGCTGTAAATGCTTTTTCTTACGATTTACAAGCTGCCTGTTCTAGTTTTTTATACGGAATGTCAACAGCTTCTAGCTATATAGAAAGTGGACGTTATAAAAAGGTTTTATTAATTGGAGCAGATAAAATGTCTTCAATTATTAACTATACTGACAGGGCTACTTGTATTATTTTTGGAGACGGAGCTGGAGCCGCATTATTTGAACCTAACAATGAAGGTTTAGGTTTACAAGATGAATATTTAAGAAGTGATGGAATTGGACGTGAATTCTTAAAAATTGAAGCGGGAGGTTCTATTTTACCTACTTCTGAAGAAACACTAAAAAACGGTCAGCATTTTGTACACCAAGAAGGAAAATCAGTATTTAAATACGCAGTTTCTAACATGGCTGATGTATCTGAAAAAATGCTAACCAGAAACAATCTTACCAAAGATGACGTTCAGTGGTTAGTACCACATCAAGCAAATAAAAGAATTATTGAAGCTACAGCAAATAGAGTTGGTGTAGAAGAAGATAAAGTAATGATGAACATTCATAAGTACGGAAACACTACTTCTGCTACTTTACCATTATTACTTGCAGATTATGAAAAAGAATTAAAAAAAGGAGATAATTTAATTTTTGCAGCATTTGGTGGAGGCTTCACATGGGGAGCTATCTACTTAAAATGGGCATATAACTCATAAACCAAACAACTAAAATTTAGGAAAATGGATATTAAAGAAATTCAAAGTCTTATAAAGTTTGTAGCAAAATCTGGTGCAAGCGAAGTAAAGTTAGAAATGGAGGATATTAAAATCACCATTAAAACTGGAAGCGAAGCTCCTGAAACTACAATTATTCAAGCAGCAGCTCCTGTGGCAGCAGCTCCTCAAATGGTAGCACAAGCACCTGTTGCTCAAGCAGCAGCCCCTGCAGCACCAGCTAGTAATACTGAAGACGACTCAAAATATATTACTATCAAGTCTCCAATTATTGGTACTTTTTACAGAAAACCATCTCCAGACAAACCAAATTTTGCTGAAGTTGGTACGGAAGTTAAAGTAGGTGATACAGTTTGTATTATTGAAGCAATGAAATTATTTAACGAAATCGAATCTGAAGTTTCAGGTAAAATCGTTAAAATATTAGTAGATGATTCTTCTCCGGTAGAATTTGATCAACCATTATTTTTAGTAGATCCATCTTAATTAACATAAAACTCCAAATTAAATAATAAGCTATTTAATTTGGAGCTTTTTAATTCTTAGAACGTATGTTTAAAAAGATATTAATTGCCAATAGAGGTGAAATTGCGCTACGCGTTATTAGAACCTGTAAAGAGATGGGTATAAAAACTGTAGCTGTATATTCGAAAGCAGATGCAGAAAGTTTGCATGTAAGATTTGCTGATGAAGCAGTTTGTATTGGTCCTGCGCCAAGTAGCGAATCTTATTTAAAAATGGATCGTATTATTGCAGCAGCAGAAATTACAAATGCTGATGCAATTCACCCAGGATATGGTTTCTTGTCAGAAAACGCTAAGTTTTCTAAATTATGTGAAGAACACGATATTAAATTTATCGGAGCTTCACCTGAGATGATTGACCGCATGGGAGATAAAGCAAATGCAAAATCTACCATGATTGCTGCTGGTGTACCATGTGTACCAGGAAGCGAAGGTGTTATTGAAGATTTTGAAACTTGTAAAAAAACAGCTCTTGAAACTGGATACCCTGTAATGCTAAAAGCATCTGCAGGTGGGGGTGGTAAAGGAATGCGTGCTGTTTGGAAAGAAGAGGATTTAAAAGACGCTTGGGATTCTGCAAGACAAGAATCAAAAGCTGCTTTTGGAAACGACGATATGTATATGGAGAAGTTAATTGAAGAACCTCGCCATATCGAAATTCAAATTGTTGGAGATTCATTCGGAAAAGCATGTCATTTATCAGAAAGGGATTGCTCGGTACAACGTCGTCATCAAAAATTAACAGAAGAAACTCCGTCTCCTTTCATGACTGATGAATTGAGAAATAGAATGGGAGAAGCTGCTGTAAAAGCTGCAGAATTTATTAAATACGAAGGTGCTGGTACTGTTGAATTTTTAGTAGACAAACACCGTAACTTCTATTTTATGGAAATGAATACTCGTATTCAAGTAGAACACCCTATTACAGAAGAGGTAGTTGATTACGATTTAATTCGTGAGCAAATTTTAGTAGCTGCTGGTGTGCCTGTATCTGGTAAAAACTATTTCCCGCAATTACATTCTATTGAGTGTAGAATTAATGCAGAAGATCCTTATAATGACTTTAGACCTTCTCCAGGAAAAATTACCTCATATCATGCACCAGGAGGTCATGGTGTTCGTATAGATACGCATGTGTATGCTGGCTATATGATTCCGCCAAACTACGACTCAATGATTTCTAAATTAATTGTTACTGCACAAACTCGTGAAGAAGCAATTAATAAAATGAAAAGAGCTTTAGATGAGTATGTAATTGAAGGTATTAAAACTACCATTCCATTCCACAGACAATTAATGGATCATCCAGATTATGTTGCTGGTAATTATACCACAAAATTCATGGAAGATTTTACAATGAAAAAATAAATATTTACGGACCTAACATATTCAAAACATGTTAGGTCTTTTTTTAATTACTGAGGTTAAATTAAGTTTAGTTAATTTTTTAGATTTATAATATGACAGAGCAAATTGATCTTGTATACTTATGGGTAGATGGTAGTGAACCTAACTGGTTAAAAAAGAAAAACTCATTTTTAGATGAAAGTGTAAAAAAAAGCACCGTTGCTGGTAGATATCAAAACAATAATGAGTTAAAATATTCTTTACGTTCTGTGAGTAAAAATTTACCTTGGTTAAGAAAAATTTTTATTGTTACAGATAATCAAGTTCCAGAATGGTTAAACACAAATAATTCTAAAATAACTATAATAGATCATTCTGAGATAATGCCTAAAGAAGTCTTACCAACCTTTAATGTTGGAGTTATGGAATATTTCATACATAAAATTCCTGATTTATCAGAACGTTTTATTTATGCCAATGACGATTGTTTTGTGAACGCTAATTTATCTTCTGATTTCTTTTTTAAAGATGGATTACCAATATGTAGAATGATATCTTCGAGAAAGTTTATAACTAAATTAAGAATTAAGAAATTATTGAATAGGTACGTAGGAACTTATCATTTAGGTATCCTTAACGCTCTTGGTTTAATTAAAGAAAAATACGGAGTTTTTTATAAATTAAGACCTCATCATAATATTGATGTTTATTTAAAAAGTGATTATGAAAAAGCTGCCGAAGTGTTTTCAGAACAAATAAAAGGCACATTACTAAATCGTTTTAGAAAAAATAACGATATACACCGAATTCTTTTTGATTGTTATGCTTTAGCTAATAAACGAGCACATTTACAGTATGTAACTCACAAAGAATCTGGTTTAATTCCACTGCACATAGCTAATTACAAAAACCGCTTATCTAATAACCCTAAGTTGTTTTGTTTAAATGACAATGAACTTGCAACAGATGAAGACAGAAAAAAAGTTGTTCCTTTTTTAGAAAGTTTATTTCCAAATAAATCTCAATTTGAAAAATAAAATGACGAATAATACTCCTTTAGTTTCCGTAATCATTCCTGTGTATAATAGAGAAAAACACATAAAAAATTGTTTAGAAATTGTTACCAATCAAACCTATAATAATTTAGAAATTATTGTAGTTAACGACGGATCTTCTGACAATTCTATGAAGATAGTTAAACAATATTCTTCTGTTAAAATTATTAATCATCCTAAAAATAAAGGATTAGCAGCCGCTAGAAATTCGGGTATTGACAATGCAAATGGAGAATACGTTCATTTTATGGATGATGATGATGAAATAAATAATTCTTTTTACGAGAAACTAGTAAATGCTTCAATTAAAACGAATGCAGATATGTCTTGTTGCGGAATGATTCATCAAAAAGCAAAAGGGAAAACTCAGTTATTTAAAAGCCAAGAGAGTTATACTACATTACATGAAAAATTAAAAGTTACATATGTAGGAAAATGGGGCTATGTTGTTAGATATCTGTTTAAATTAGACTTTCTTAAAAAGAATAATTTACGCTTTGAAGAAGGTAAAGTGATTGAAGACCTCCCTTTTTCTTTTGTTGCAGTTTATTATGCAAACAAAATTGTAACAGTACCTGGTGCTGAATATTTATATGTTTATAATTTTGATTCAATTATAAACAGTAATGATAGTGAAGCTCGAATAAAACGAAATTTAGGTAGAAAACATTCTAAACAATTTATACTTAATTTTGCAAAAGAGCATGGTAATTTTAAAATACCAGGAGTTACTACTGGTAAACTTAGATATGTTTTAAGAAAAATTTTAACTCAGCTAAGCAATCCAAAGACCACATTAGTGAGTTAAATTTTAATTATCTATTATTTCTCAAAAGAAGATTTTTCTGGCAATATTGTTTTAAATGAATTATCAAGATCTTTTATAACCTGTTCATAATTTCTAACGTTTGAATTGTCATTTAAACACACAAGAGTATATGATTGGTTTTTAACCGCCTCAATAGCTTGTTTAGACTTGATTAACAAAGGAAACATTTTAGTGTCCTTATAAGTGTTATATGGCATAAAATTAGATCGACAAATTTGCCAAGTTCTAAATAACTCTTGGGTAAAATCTCTTTTATTTCTGAATCTATTTTTAGAAACCTCCCATAACTCATCACCAGCATACTCCCAAACTTCTTTAAATGTTTCTTTTAAGTAAGGTTGTGCATTATGAGGTGTACGAAGTGTAATAAATTTTGGAAACCATTTTAACAACTTTGCTAATCTACCTCTACTACCATAACTTGGGTGATACCATTTTTCGGCATCTCTTTTTAATACTTCTTTTTTATCAAACTTACTGTTAATTACCCTAATGTTATTTTTTAAACATTTATTCCAAAGACTAAGTCCTAAATTATGTCTAAAAGCAGCAATATCATTAGGCAATCCATTTGTAAAAAACCTTTCCGGTTTTAATGTATTGGTTATATAAAAATCGTCATTAAAATAAACAAAATGTTCTGCAAGATCTTTAATACGATGTAAGTGTATTTCAATTAAAGATGAGTTAAATATTGGAAGATATTCATTTGGAATATAATCAGAATGATTGACTAAATTTATCTTTGGATGATTCTCATCAAGCCATTCTGGTTTTTGACCACAAGTAACAAAATGAATTTTTCTAACCCAAGGCGCAAATTTATCAACGCCTCTAAACCAGTATTTTAAAAAACCATAATCTCTAAATCGTGCTTCAGAAACTTCATTTTTAGTGTTATCAATTTTACCAGAATACTTCGAAAAATCCTTTTTCCATTTAGGATCTTCCATATCAACCCAACTAACTACAAAATCTATTTCCATATTTACTTTGATTACAATCTATATAAAGTTCAAAAATAAGTTATTTCAATATTATTACCTGTATTTTATAAAAGAATAACGTAAAACAACTGGAGTTAATTCATAATCTTTAGATAAAAACACTCAAGTAATTAAACCTTGTTACTATTGTTACAAATTGTATAAGAAATATCTTCTACTTTTGTAATTGTTAAAAAACAACAGTATTAATTCGTAAATAACATAATGGATTTTATTCTACAACCTTGGCCCTGGTTTATTTCTGGTCCACTTATAGCTTTTGTATTATTTCTATTTTTTTACTTTGGTAAAAATTTCGGAGTATCTACAAATTTAGAAACCATGTGTACCATTGCTGGCGCAGGAAAAGTGTCTGATTACTTTAAAAAAGATTGGAAAGAGCGTGACTGGGCATTAGTTTTTCTAATAGGTTTAATTATTGGTGGATTTGCAACTGCAAATTACCTATCTACTTCCTCTAGCATAAATTTAAATCCTAAGACGATTAAAGATTTAGCAGATTTAGGTTTTGCTAACGCAGGAAATTCTTTTGTTCCTAACGAACTATTTAGCATCGAAAATATGTTAACCTTAAAAGGATTTGCTATTTTATTATTTGCTGGAGTTTTAATTGGTTTTGGAACTCGATATGCTGGTGGATGCACCTCTGGGCATGCAATAACAGGTTTAAGTAGTTTACAATTACCTTCTTTAATTGCCGTAATCGGTTTTTTTATTGGAGGTTTAATAATGATTTGGTTTTTATTCCCTTTAATTTTTGGTTAAGATGAAGAATTTAAAATTTTTAATATTAGGTATTTTCTTCGGAATTGTTTTAACCAAATCTGAAGCTATTTCGTGGTATAGAATTTATGAAATGTTTAAGTTCCAGTCATTTCATATGTATGGTATTATTGGTTCAGCAGTAGCGGTATCAATGATATTAATGTATTTCTTTAAAAACGGAATGATTAAAGATTACTTAGGTAATCAAATTACTATAAAAGAAAAGAAAAAAGGCTTTATTAGAACTTTAATTGGCGGAACTATCTTTGGACTGGGTTGGGCGTTAGCAGGTGCTTGTCCTGCTCCTATTTTTGTGTTAATTGGTCATAGTATATTTCCAATTATTATCGTTTTATTAGGCGCAATGCTTGGAGCTTTTATTTACGGGTTGTTAAGTAAAAAACTACCTAATTAATCTTTTATTAAAATAACATCAAGTAAATCGGATTCGGTATTGTCAACTACTTTCCAATTATATATTTTAGAGAGTTGATAAATTTTAGATAATTCTTCTAACAAACGTTTTTTTGCTTCTTCTTGTAAATTAGACACAGTTATAGTTGACTTTATTTTATCAATTGCCTTAGTATTTAATTTATTTAGTTCTTGCTTAGAAAACGTATTAAACTGACTTTGCTGTAAATCGAAATATTTAATATCAGGAGAAATTACAATTTCCTCTTTAGGTATTTTATTGATGATGATTTGTTTACCAACACTATCTATTTGAATTTCTAATTTAGATAAATCGTAACCAACCTCAACTTTTGCATTGACTGATAACATTGCTTTTTTCTCAAAAGACAAATAATTATAAAAGTATTTTTTAGTATCAGAAAAACTATACATCTCAGAGAAATTACCTTCAGAAACTACTAGCTTACTTAAGTTTTGAATTCCGTTTAAAACTACCTGTATTTCTTCTTGTTGGTGCTTTTCTTCTTTTTTTTCATACCAAAATTTGGCAATTAAAAAACCCAACAAAAAAATGGCTGTATACTTTAAAAGGCGCATAAAATTTCTTTTCTATAAATATAGAAAAACTAAATGAAGTATAATTTAAAAGCTATGCTGATTTTTCTTCTTTCGGAAAAGCTTCTTTATTAAATAAGAACAATAAAACAACTCCGATTGTTATCCAAGAATCTGCTCCGTTAAATATTGCATTGAAAAAAGTAAAACTTTCTCCTTCATACATTGGAAAGTATAACATATCTACCACTTTACCATAAAACAATTCACCATATGGTTTATCAGAAAATAACGTTGCAACATTATGATATGATGAGTCGAAGATTACTCCGTAAAAAACTGAATCGATAATATTACCTACTGCTCCTGCTAAAATCAAAGCAATTGCAATAACTACCGGAGTACTTGCTTGTCTTTTTATAGTTTGCCATAACCAATACACAATACCAGAAACCGCAACAACTCTAAACAAAGTTAAAAATAACTTACCTGCTCTACCTCCGAATTCAAAACCCCAAGCCATTCCATTATTTTCAGTAAAATGGATTTTAAACCAATCACTAAAAACAACTACTTCTTCACCTAATTGAAAATGTGTTTTGACATAAATTTTACTAATTTGATCAATTAAAATTGCCAAAATTACGGTAAGTATTGCGATATTTTTTTTAGACATTATCAGAATTTAATAGCTGCAAAAATAAGAAAAGTATTGGTTTTTATTCTCTTATTAAATTAACATTCGCGTTTATAGAATTTACATTAAAACTCAAAGGTATTTTAGCTTTACTTTTTTGAGAAAAAACACTTTTATAAACTTGCCTATTTACATTTATTTTACCCTTTGTTGTTTCAATATAAATATTATTATTACTTGTAAGTATAGCAAATACATTTCCTAAAAACAAAGACACATTTGTATTTCCTTGAATTTTATTTAACTGAACATTTCCTCTATCAATAAAAATAGATAAATCTCCTTGATAACTTTTAGAGGTAACCCCAATTACCTTACCATAAATAACAATTCTTTTATTTTTTGGCACTTTAATAATTACACTTGCTTTTTGTAATCTTTTAGTGATATATTTTCTAAAAACGTCTTCTTTAAATGTCTTAAAATTAAGATTAAAATCAACAGTTAATGTTTCATCTACTTCTTTAAAAAGTATATCATGTGTATTCGGATTCTCATCTAATAACACAACCTCTACCTGATTATTTTTAGAATTTTCAATAACTACATCATCCAATCCATCGGTAATAATTTCAATATTTTCTTGTAGCACAATTCTCTTTTCTATCAACTTTTCTTGACAAAAAAGAAACGAATACATACATATAAATACTATCGAAAGTGTTTTTTTCATATAAAAAAAGCCTCTAAAAAGAGGCTTTAAATTATTAAATAATAAATATTATTGTTTACGTTTTGCTTCAATACTTAAAGTTGCATGAGGTACTAACTTTAAACGTTCTTTTTGTATTAATTTACCTGTAACTCTACACACACCGTAAGTTTTGTTTTCTATACGAATTAACGCGTTTTTTAAATCACGAATAAATTTTTCTTGACGAACAGCTAATTGCATATTTGCTTCTTTTGCCATCGTATCTGAACCTTCATCAAACGATCTAAAGGTAGGAGAAGTATCTTCAGTTCCGTTATCAGCTCCGTTTTTGTATGAGTCTTGCAGTAATCTTAAATCTTCTTCTGCATGCTCAATTTTTTTTAAAATAATTCCTTTAAACTCTTGTAAGTCTCCATCAGAGTATCTTATTTTAACATCTTCCATAATGCTATATTTTTTCAATTAACATTTTACTTTTAATGGTGTCAAACTCAATTTCTGTACCATTTTTTAAATCATTTACAAAAACTAACTCATTTGTTAATGTTTCAGTTTTAATATAATCTGCATTTGCAGATACCGATTCTTCTAAGTCGGCAGCTTGTAAAATAGTTAACTTTATTTTATCTGTTACTTCTAATCCTGTGTCTTTACGCGCATTCTGAATTCTATTTATCAACTCTCTTGCAACTCCTTCTTTACGTAAATCTTCGTTTATTGTAACATCTAAAGCAACAGTTAAACCTTCTGCATTGGCTACTAACCACCCTTCGATATCCTTTGATGTAATCTCTACATCTGCGGTTTCTAAGGTAATAATTTTCTCATTAATTTCAACAGAAATTTTTCCCTCTTTCTCTATTTTAATAATATCATCTTGAGTGAATTTCTGTATCTGATTAGCAATCAGCTTCATATCTTTACCAAACTTAGGTCCTAATGCTTTAAAATTTGGTTTTATTTGTTTTACTAAAATATCAGAAGCATCATCTAACAGCTCAATTTCTTTAACATTTACCTCTGATTTTATTAAATCTGCTACTGATAAAATTTCTTCTTTTTGAGTTGCATCTAATACAGGAATCATAATTTTTTGCAATGGCTGACGCACTTTTATCTTCTCTTTAGCTCTTAACGATAATACTAATGAAGATATTGTTTGTGCATTTTCCATCTTACGCTCTAATGATTTATCAACTAAATCAGCATTATATTTTGGAAACTCTGCTAAATGCACACTTTCAAAATTCTCTTGTTGTGTTGCTTTTGTTAAGTCTTTATACAATCTATCCATGAAGAACGGAGCAATAGGCGCACTTAATTTCGCTACAGATAACATACAAGTATATAGAGTTTGGTATGCTGATATTTTATCCTGCGCATACTCTCCTTTCCAAAAACGTCTTCTACATAAACGCACGTACCAGTTACTTAATAACTCCTGAACAAAGTCGGAAATTGCTCTAGCGGCTTTTGTTGGTTCGTATTCTGCGTAGAAAGTATCAACTTTTTGGGTTAATGTATTTAATTCTGATAAAATCCAACGATCAATTTCTGGACGCTCGTTTAATGGAACATCAGCTTCTGCGTAGGTGAAATTATCAATATTTGCATATAAAGTAAAGAATGAATATGTGTTATATAATGTTCCGAAAAACTTTCTACGAACCTCTTCTATACCAGCAATATCAAATTTTAAATTATCCCAAGGATTTGCATTCGAAATCATGTACCAACGCGTAGCATCAGGTCCATATTTCGCTAATGTTTCGAAAGGATCTGTTGCGTTTCCTAAACGCTTAGACATTTTTTGTCCGTTTTTATCTAACACCAATCCATTAGATACTACATTTTTATACGCAACAGAATCAAAAACCATCGTTCCGATTGCATGTAATGTATAAAACCAACCACGAGTTTGATCTACTCCTTCTGCAATAAAATCTGCTGGATATGATTTATTATCATCAATTAGTTCTTTATTTTCAAACGGATAATGCCATTGTGCATACGGCATAGAACCAGAATCGAACCAAACATCAATTAAATCACTTTCGCGTTGCATTGGTTTTCCTGATGCAGATACTAAAGTAATTTTATCAACTACGTTTTTATGTAAATCGATTGTATCATAGTTTTCTTCTGACATATTTCCAACTTCAAACTCAGCGAAAATATCTTCGGTCATTACTCCAGCTTCAATGGCACGTTGCATTTCTGATTTCAATTCTTCAACAGAACCAATACAGATTTGTTCTGTACCATCTTCTGTTCTCCAAATTGGTAATGGAATTCCCCAAAAACGAGAACGAGATAAATTCCAATCATTGGCATTTTTTAACCAGTTTCCGAAACGACCTGTACCTGTAGATTCAGGTTTCCAGTTAATTGTTTCGTTTAAACTGTGCATTTTATCTTTTACATCAGTTACTTTAATAAACCAAGAATCTAATGGATAATATAAAACTGGCTTATCAGTTCTCCAACAATTTGGGTAACTGTGCACATATTTTTCAACCTTAAAGGCTTTATTTTCTGTTTTTAATTTAATGGCAATTTCAACATCTACAGATTTATCTGGAGCTTCACCATCGTTATAATATTCGTTCTTAACATATTTACCAGCAAAATCACCCATTTCTGGTCTAAATTTACCTTGTAAATCTACTAAAGGAACTGGGTTTTCATTAGCATCTAATACTAACATAGGTGGAACTTCAGGTGTTGCTTGTTTTGCAACTAAAGCATCATCCGCTCCAAAAGTTGGTGCAGTATGTACAATTCCTGTTCCGTCTTCTGTAGTAACAAAATCCCCAGAAATTACTCTAAATGCATTTTCTGGATTCTCGTATGGTAATGCATACTCTAATAATTGCTCGTACTTGATTCCTACTAAATCTTTCCCTTTAAATTCGTTTAAAACTGCAAATGGAATTTGCTTATCTCCTTCAGAATAATTTGCTAATTCAGCTACATCCTCAACTTGGTTAAATTTCTTTCCTGCAAATTGTTTTCCAACTAAATTTTTAGCTAACACAACTTGAATTGGCTCGAATGTATATTGATTGAATGTTTTTACTAATACATAATCAATCTTTGGACCAACAGTTAATGCTGTATTACTTGGTAAAGTCCAAGGAGTCGTTGTCCATGCTAAAAAGTGTACATCTCCATCAACTTGTAAAAATTCTGGCAATGTTTCTTTGATGGTTTTAAACTGAGCAACAACAGTTGTATCTGTAACATCTTGATACGTTCCTGGCTGATTTAATTCGTGTGAACTTAAACCTGTACCAGCTTTTGGCGAATATGGTTGAATTGTATACCCTTTATACAGCAATTTTTTATTGTAAATCTGTTTTAGCAGCCACCAAACAGATTCCATATATTTAGGTTTGTAAGTAATATACGGATCTTCCATATCTACCCAATATCCCATTTTTTCGGTTAAATCGTTCCAAATATCTGTATAACGCATTACCGCTTTTTTACAAGCTTCGTTATATTCTTCAACGGTAACTTTTTTACCGATATCTTCTTTGGTAATTCCTAACTCTTTTTCAACACCTAATTCTACAGGCAATCCGTGAGTATCCCAACCTGCTTTACGTTTAACCTGATAACCTTTCATGGTTTTGTAACGCGGAAAAATATCTTTAATCGCACGTGCTAAAACATGATGTACTCCCGGTAATCCGTTTGCTGAAGGTGGTCCTTCAAAAAACACAAATGGCTTATTTCCTTCACGTGTAGAAACACTTTTTTCGAAGATATTATTTGCTGACCAAGAGTTTAAGATTTCTTCTGCTACTTTTGGCAAGTCAAGTCCTTTATATTCAGTAAATTGTTTACTCATTTTATGCTGCTGTATATTGAACTTGCGAAATTACGTATTTTCTTGAAAAAACATAAATAAAAATCAATATCAAAATTAAACAAAATTATTTTTTTGTTTAATTCTTAACATAAAGATTACATTTTTAATAAAAATAAACTTTTTTTTTTAATGAAAAATTGGTCAATACAATAAAATTGATGATTTTTGACATAATTAATTCAAATTGAAAACACAATGAAAAAAAAGTTTAATGGATTTTTAACGCTACTATTAGCGTTTATTGTGCATGTAACCCTTGCGCAAGAAAAAACAATATCAGGTAACGTAAAAGATTCTGGTGGATCATTGCCCGGCGTTAGTATTTTAATTAAGAATACTACAACTGGAACTGAAACAGATTTTGATGGTAATTATTCTATTAAAGCTAAAAATGGAGATGTCTTAGTTTTTAGTTTTGTAGGTATGCAAACCATCGAAAGAATTGTTTCTTCAAGTAACAGAATAGATGTTACTATGACTGAAGACCAAAACCTACTTGAAGAAGTGGTTGTTACTGCAGTAGGTATTAAACGTAAACAAGATGAAATTACAACTGCAAACCAAGTTGTAAAAGCTGATGAATTAAATCAAGCTGTTAACCCTGATGCTGTCCAGGCTCTTTCCGGTAAAGTATCTGGTTTACAAATCAATACAACATCTGCAGGTTTGGCACCTAATACTCAAATAACATTAAGAGGAGCTAGATCTATATCTGGGAATAATGATGCTCTTATCGTTATTGACAATATTGTTTCTACAGCTGAAGTACTATCAACTTTAGATCCTAACACCATTGAATCAATGAATGTTATTAAAGGTGCTAATGGTGCTGCTCTTTATGGTGAATTAGGTGCTGCAGGGGTAATTATTGTAACGACAAAAAAAGGAATTAAAGGATCTGATAAATTTTCTGTAGACTTTAAATCTTCTGTTACTGTTGAAAGCATTGCATATTTACCTGAAACTCAAGATCGTTTTGGTCAAGGTTGGGGAGGTGTTATTGAAACAGTAGATCAGGGTTCTTGGGGTGTACCATATAATGGAGCTATCATTTCTACCGGTTCTCCTGACGCTAA
Source organism: Tenacibaculum sp. (assembly GCA_020631475.1). Classification (GTDB taxonomy): domain Bacteria; phylum Bacteroidota; class Bacteroidia; order Flavobacteriales; family Flavobacteriaceae; genus Polaribacter. The sequence continues at coordinate 89,670 of JAHDHE010000001.1, forward strand.
TGGAAACTTTAGAAATGTACCATATAGTCATATAGAAGATAATATTTTACCTTTTTTCAGTGAAGGATACAACTTTCAAAATGCAATATCTTTAGCTGGAGGAAACACAGAAACTGGTTTTTTAAACTTTGGTTATTTAAGACAAGATTTATCTGGGGTTATTCCTGGAGCAAAGTTAGTTAAAAACAATTTCTCTTTAACTACTGGAAAAAAATTAGGAAAATTAAGAATTCAAGGTATAGCTAGATATACTGATGAAAAAACAAATGATGTAAATGATGATCTTTATAGAAGATTAGCAAATACTCCTGGAAATATTCCTGTAGAATTATTTAACAGCGGAAGTAATGATGACCACTGGACTATTTATGATGATAGCCCTTACTGGACATTAAAAAATGATCGTAGACCTGGTAGAAGAGAAATCGTTGACTTATCTGCTGAATTAAGCTACGAATTCAATGATAACATTAGTGCTGTGTTAAGATCATCAGTAAGAAGTCTTAAAAACAATGATAAAATAAAAAGAAATGCTTTTGAAGACACTATTCTTTGGCCTGCAGCTGGAAATAGATCTATTCGCTCTAGATATAGAGTTGATAATTATAATGAAAGAAATATTTACACTGATTTATTAGTTAACTTTGATTATAATTTAACCGACGATTTAACCTTTAAATCTAACGTAGGTTTAAACGCTACTGACTTTAGTTCAATTTTTTACAGAAAGGAAGGTTTTGATTTATCAATACCAGGTTTATTTAATTTTGGAAATGTAACATCTGTTCCTTCAATTGAAGAAGAAAACATAAAGAAAAGAACTGCTAGTGTCTTTGCTCAAATTGACTTAGGTTTTAAAGATTATTTATTTTTAAATATGACTGGAAGAAATGACTGGAACTCGGTACTACCAAAACAAAACAGAAGTTTCTTTTACCCTTCAGTAGGTGTTTCATTTATTCCTACAAAAGCTTTTCCTAATTTAAAAAGTAAAGTTTTACACAAAGCAAAAGTATCTGCTAGTTATGTAAAAACAGGTAATGCTAGTGCTCTTGACCCTCATCAATTTTCAAGAAGGACAGAAAATTCTGGTACTTTTCCAAGTACAGGATTAATTTCTTTAGTTGCCGAAGGAACTGTTGTAGATGCTAATATAAAACCAGAATTTATCAATTCTTATGAAGCAAATATTAACTTAGAATTCTTAAATGTTAGAGGCCCAAGAATAACTTTAGATGCTTCGGGTTCTTTTTCTAAAAACACCGATCAAATTTTAGGCATTACTAGTTCTTCTACACCTGGAACAACTAATGCAATTATCAACGTTGGTGAAACCTCTTCAAGATCTTTTGAAATAGATTTAGGTTTTACACCTTTTAAAACAGAAAATTTTGAATTAAACGGTAGAGTTGGTTATAGTACGTACAGAACAGTAGTTGATAAGGTAACAAATGGTTCAGACAGAGTTGAAGTAGGAGAGACTACTGGTACAATTGGTGCTTATGCAATTGAAGGACAAGAATTCCCTGTTTTGTTAGGTACAGGTTACTCGAGAGACGACCAAGGCAGAGTTATAATAGATACTAACGGTAACCCTATTAATGATTCTGAATTAAAAGTTTTAGGAAACACTACTCCAGATTATATTTTAAATTTTTCTTTAAATGCAAGATATAAAGGCTTCCGTTTTGCTGCAGTTGGAGATTATAGAACTGGTCATGTTTTCTATAATGGTATTAAAGCTCAATTAGCTGGTCAAGGTAGAACTATTGAAACAACACATAATGATAGACTTCCTTTTATCTTCCCTAACTCAACTGTTCAAGGATCTGGAGTTACCAACACAACTGTATTAACAGCTAATTCTGGTAGTGCTTTTGGCCCTGGTGCTGATCCTTTTGTACACCCATATAACTTTGCTTACGACTATTATACTGGTAATTATACTAGATTTGATGAAAATTTTGTTACCGATGCAACTGCTTTTAAATTAAGAGAAGTTTCTATAAGTTATGATTTGCCTGCTAAATTTATTGAAAAAATAAATTTAAGTAGATTTAATATTGGTTTAAGTGGTAGAAATTTATGGACAAGTTTAACTGAAGATAACTTAGATTATAATGATCCTGAATATGGAGGTAGAAATGGTCTTGCTTTTTATGGTATAACACCTCCTACAAGATTTTATACACTTTCTGTTAATTTATCTTTTTAAAAAATAAAAAATAAAAATATTAAAAATGAAAAAAATATTAAAACTAACATCTATACTATTACTTTTTGTAAGTATCGTATCTTGTGATGATTATTTAGATGTTAATGATACTATAGATGATCCTACACTTGAAAATGTAGATCCTAACCGATTATTCGTAGGAACTCAGACTTTGACTGCTGAAAATTATGCAGATGAATTAAACAGAGTTGGAAACTGGATGGGTGTTGCTTGGTCTGGTAATTATAATGCTTTTAATGACGCTTATGGTGATGAAAGTAGATATTTACTTTCTAGTACGTTTTATAATGAAGTTTGGGATAACACGTATCGTTTTGCTTCAAACTTTGCAGCTATTGAGCGATATAATGATGGTAGAAACTGGAACAATCAAAAAGCTGCAGCTAAAATATCTAGAGCTTTTTATATGCAATACATTGTAGATTTATATGGAAATGTACCTTTTTCTGAAGCTTTTAAAGGAGGTGAAAATCTTTTTAATAAATATGATGATGCTGAATCTATTTACAAAAATTTAATCTCTCTAACCGATGAAGCAATTCAATTGATAGATAATGGTGCAAATTCTGAAGATTTTGGTCGTTTTGATATAGTTTTTGGAGGTCACATGCCAAGTTGGAAACAATTTGCACAGACTTTAAAATTAAGATTATTAACTCGTTTAGTTTTAAAAGCAAGAAATGATGGTGGAGATTTACTTACCTATGTAAATACTAAATTTGCTGAATTAAATACAGCTCAATTTATTTCACAAGATGTTACTGTTAATCCTGGCTATGCAAATGCTGACAATATTCAAAACCCTTTTTGGGAAACATATGGTTTTAATGTTGCAGGAGTTCCTACAAATCAAGGTAGACAAACTGGACCTTCTCAATTTGCTTTTGATTTATTAACTAATTCAAATGATAATAGATTGAACAGATTATGGAGACCAAATATTATAAGTGGTCACTTCACTGCTACTCAACAGAATGGTACAGGAAATTCTGCTTCAATTGGAGTTGGAGTTTTAAAAGGTGCCGATGCTCGTTTACCAATTATGCTTGCTGCTGAAAGCTACTTCTTACAAGCTGAAGCAGTTGAAAGAGGATATTTAACAGGTAACGCTAAAGCACTATTTGACCAAGGTGTAACTGCTTCTTTTAACACACTTGGAGCTTCTGGTGCTGCAACTTATATTTCAAATAATGATTCTAATATAGACTTAGGATACAATGGAGGAGATGCTTTAAGAGCAATCATTACTCAAAAGTGGATTGCTTTAACTAGTGTATCTGGAGCTGAATTGTGGATCGAATATAATAGAACTGGTTTCCCAGCAAACTTACCATTACCAAGTGGTTCTACTGACCCTAATATTCCTGTAAGATTATTATACCCTGCTTCTGAATACTCAGGTAATTCAAGTAATGTTGTAAATCAAAGTAGAAGTGACGGTTTCTCTTCTAAGATTTTTTGGGATGTTAATTAATATTTAAAAAATTTAAAAAAAATGAAAACATTAAATAATAAAAAAATCTTATCTGCTATTTTCGCATTTGCACTAATTTTCACATCTTGTGATCAAGATGTAAGTGTTGAAGATATTGAAAGGTTTAACAGTACTAATGCTGTAGTTGAAGAAAGTTCAATTACTGTTAAAGAAGGAAATGACGCAAGTTTTACAATCGTTCAAGAAAATTTAATTGAGCGAAAAATAGATGCTCAAGAATTGTATGCTTGGGTTTCTGGACAAATAGGAATTAGAATAGTTGGAGGTACTGCTACTGAAGGTGTAGATTACTCTTTTAATTTAGATCCTATCTATCCTAATGTTAGTATATATTTACTTCAAGATGGATATTACTACCCTTATGATGCTACTCAAAGCTTAAAGCATGTTGTAAGCAATATACTTACTATAAATAATGATGGAATAACTGAAGGTGAAGAAACTATTGAACTACAATTTTTCCCTGTAGGTTTAGCAGGTGTTATTATCAATGATACTTTAACTATTAAGATTAACGATTAGTCGTTTATAATTATTTGATTACAAATTGAAACCACTCTTCATTAGGGTGGTTTCTTTATTTTTAAAAATTGTCTCGTCTTGAAATAGCGTTACACTAAATTTTAAGTGTAATGAAAAATAAGTATGTAAAGCGCACCCAAAAAGACTATACGATGTCTTTTAAGTTAGAAGTTGTTCTGGAAATCGAGCAAGGAGAACTCACACGTTCTCAGGCATTAGACAGTATGGTATTCAAGCAAAATCTACTATTAGAGATTGGCTCAAGAAATATGGTAACTTTGATTGGGAAAATCAAAGTTATAAATCAATGCCAAAAAGTCCACAACAACGTATTTTAGAACTTGAAGAAAAAATCAAGTTATTAGAGAAACAAAAAGCCAGAGCAGAACATTTAGCAGAACGAGCTGATAAGAAGGCTATTTTGTTTGATATGATGATTGAGTTAGTAGAGAAAGAGTTTAATATTCCTATCAGAAAAAACTCAAAACCTTATTTATTTATCTTTAATAACTGATGCTTACTCTAAAAAGATTGTAGGTTATAATCTATCAAACACATTAGAAACAGCACAAAGTATAAAAGCTTTGAAATTGGCTGTTAAAAATAGACAATACCCACAAAATCAATTAATTCATCATTCTAATAGAGACTTATAATATTGTAGTAATAACTACCAAAAACTACTAGATAAGAATAACATACAATGTAATATGACAGAACAGCATGATTCTTATCAAAACGCTATTGTAGAACGTGTTAATGGTGTTTTAAAACAAGAATTTTTAATCAATACTAAAAATATTGACTTAAAAATAATGCAACAAATAATAAAACAAAGTATTGGTATTTACAATACTAAAAAACTACATTTATCTTGTAATATGCTAACACCAGAACAAATTCACAAACAATGTGAAATTAAAAGAAAAACATATAAAAAATGTAACAGTTATTTAGGACTAATCAGATCTATTAAAATTAAGCCATTTCTCTTTCTTTTTTTATTTGTTCGTAGGCTGCTTGAATTTTCTGAAACTTTTCATTCGCTCCTTTTTTATGTTCTTCTCCTAAGCCTTGCAATTTATCTGGATGGTATTTTTTTGCCATTTTTCGATATGCCTTTTTCACTTCATTATCTGTAGCAGATTTAGTAATTTCTAACATTTTATAAGCGCTATCTGCCTCATTATAAAACATTGCTTTAATTGATACATAATCATAATCGTTTATATATAAATACCCTGATATTTTTCTTATTTCTTGCTCTTCAGGTGATGTTACATATCCGTCTGCTTTCGCAATCCCGAATAAAAAATGTAATAATTGTAACCGTGAAGAATGTGACATATGTTGACGAATTTGCATACAAACCTGACGTGTAGAAATTTGTCGCTTCATAATTCCGTTAAACAACTTAAACGCATGATTTGCGCGCTCTTTACCGTACATATTTACAAAATGCATACGTACATAATCTAATTCACGCTGATCTACTCTTCCATCAGATTTTATTACTACTGATGCTAAAATCAACAAACTAATTTCGAAATCTCCTGATGTAGCTCTACCTCTTTGTTGTGTACGTTGTGCCTGTCTTTGATATTCTTGTTGCTCTTGTGTAAAATCTTCAATCGAAATTCCATCAATAAAACTACCAACAGCAAATCCTATAATTGCTCCTATTGGACCTCCCATTGTAAATCCTGCTCCAGCTCCGAGCCATTTTGCAAACTTTCCCATTCTTAAATTTTAAAGTCGTAAAGATAGTATTAACTGTTTACAAAAAAGAGTGATTTGTTTTGGTTTGATTCTTGCTTTTAAATAAAGTATCTTTGCACTAAATTTTTAATTAAAAAAATATGTATCCAGAAGAATTAGTAAAACCAATGCGCGATCAATTAATCGACGCTGGTTTTGACGCTTTATATACTGCTGAAGATGTTGATAATGCTTTAGCTAAAGAAGGAACAACGTTAGTAATGGTAAACTCGGTTTGTGGTTGTGCTGCTGGTACAGCAAGACCAGGAGCTATTGCTTCTTTAGGAGCAGATAAAACTCCTACACATTTAACTACTGTTTTTGCAGGTGTTGAAAAAGAATCTACAGCAAAGGCAAGAGAACACATGATTCCTTTTCCTCCATCTTCACCAGCTATTGCTTTATTTAAAGATGGTAATTTAGTACACATGTTAGAACGTCACCATATTGAAGGTCGTTCTGCTCAAGCAATTGCTCAGAATTTAGCAGCTGCTTACGATGAGTTTTGTTAATCTATTTTTTTTAGAAACAAGACTTCTAGACAAAAGAACAAAGACAAAAAAATCCAGCAAATAGCTGGATTTTTTTTATTTTGAAATTAACTATTTAACTAACTTTTCCTGTTGCTAATAAATATACGATTATAGCTCCGCCTACAAAAACACCAAATAGAAATAATGTAACTATTGTTTTTTCTTTTTTTTCGTAAAATAACTCTAATACGATTTTCGATATAATATTTCGTATATTTATGTATGGGTAAACATCTATC